>DASQWP010000210.1:0-12598 GCA_035640195.1 Gaiellaceae bacterium
AAGGGCCCGAGCGACAACTTCCGCACCCTCATCCGGTTCTCCTTGCCCCCCGGGATGCAAGGCTGCATCGTCGAGTCGGCCACGCTCCGGCTGTACGCGGCCTCGAACAAGACAGGGCGCACGCTCCAGGCCATACGGCTCGCCGCCGGCTGGTCGGAGAACGTGGTCACGTGGAACAACCAGCCCCAGACGACGGGTGCCGCCGTCACGACCTCCTCCGGCTTCGGCTACAGGGAGTGGAACGTCAGCTCCCAGGTGCAGGCCATGTATGACGGCGCCGCGAACGACGGCTTCCTGATCCGCGACGCCGTGGAGAACGCCGACGCCGAGCAGCAGTTCCACAGCAGGGAAAAGGGTGAGAATCCACCACAGCTCGTACTGCGGTTCGCCGTCGCCGGTGCGAGCTAGGACCCGCGGAAGCTGGCTCTTGCACATCGCTCACCGGCGTGTTGGCGTCATGCGGATGTAGCTGATCCGTTGAGCTTCGCCATCTGGGCGACGAGCTTCGCGGTCTGGTTTGGGTCTGACGGGTAGAGAACCGTCGACCCGTGGACGGCGCGGAACGCCGCGAGGTCCTCGAGGCCCATCTGCGACGGGCCGTACTCGCCGATCGAGACCCCGTGTGCGAGCCGCAGAGCCAGATGTTCGCGCGGCTCACCGCGGCCATGCGGACGAAGTCGTAGGTCAGGGTGAATAAGCACGCGAAGCTCGAGGCGAACGGAACCCAGTCGCGCACCGCAGGCCGCCGCTGCGGCCCTTTGCTGTTCGGCGATGTACATCTCGAAATAGCGCTCGGGATGCGCTTCGGGAAAAGAGCTGGCCTAGGTCGAGCTCGCGACGTGACGCCGGACGACCCTCGCACGAGATGCACTCAGGTGTCCCGAGATGTACTCGCCGTTCTCTCTTGAGCCAACAAGAAGGCCCCGTTTCCGGGACTTTAGTGGAGCTAGTCGGACTCGAACCGACGACCTCCTGGGTGCGATCCAGGCGCTCTCCCAGCTGAGCTATAGCCCCGTGCGGGTCTCAGTTTAGCGGCGGGCTCAGTGCGGAGGAGGCTCGGCGCCGCGCTTCTCGTCCAGCTTGCCGGCCCGGATCGTGGCCGCCATCGCCTTCGACTGCTCGCGGTAGACGCTGCCGTCGTCGAACTGGACGACGGGGTACTGCCGCTGGCCGGTCAGGCGGGCGATCTCGTCCCTCCTCCTGGGCCGGAGCTGGCCCTTGACGACCTCGTACTCGACGTTCTGCTCGTCGAGCGCCTTCTGGACCCGCCAGCAGGGATGCGCCCCGACCTTCAGCCAGAGATTGGGACACCGATGGAGCTTGACGGTCATGGGCCTACCATACCCTCGTGCGGGCCGTCGCCCTCGACCACGCCGCCGAGCCGGCGCTCGCCGAGCTTCCGGAGCCGGACGGCGAGGGCGAGCTCGTCCGCGTACGCGCGTGCGGCCTCTGCGGCACCGACGTGCAGAAGATCGGACGCGCTGCCCCGGGGATCGTCCTCGGGCACGAGGTCGTGGCGGAGCGGGAGGACGGGAGCCGCGCCGTGCTCGTCCACCACCGGCCGTGCGGGAAGTGCGCGCGCTGCCGCGCGGGGCACGAGTCGACGTGCGAGCAGTTCCCCGCGCCGACGATCGTCCCGGGCGGCTTCGCGGAGCGGGCGCGCGCGCTCGAGGCGATCCCGCTTCCGGACGGGATCCCGGACGATGTCGGCACCTTCGCCGAGCCGCTCGCCTGCGTCCTCCGCGCGCTCGAGCGGGTGCCGCCGGGGCGGGTGCTCGTGGTCGGCTGCGGCTTCGCCGGGCTCCTCTTCGTCCAGACGCTTCTCAGACGGGGAGACGAGGTTCTGGCGAGCGATCCGCTCCCGGAGCGTCTGGAGCTCGCGCGCCGCTATGGAGCGAGGGAGTCCGACGGCCCCGTCGACGCGGCCGTGCTTTGCGCCCACGCGGGCCTCGACTCCGCGCTCGCCGCGCTCGAGCCGGGCGGGACGCTGCTCGTCTTCTCATGGCTGACGGAACCGGCTCCGCTCGACCTCGAGGCCGTCCTGCGGCGCGAGCTCACGGTCGTCGGCTCGTGCTCGGCGACGCCCGCAGCCATGCGCGACGCGATCGCGCTCCTGCCAGAGCTCGATCCGATTCCGACGGTCACCCTGCCGCTCGAGCGCTTCGGCGAAGGCCTCGACCTCTATCGCCGCCACGAGGCGGTCAAGGTCGTCTTCGCGCCGTGAGGGCGCTCATGTACCACGGCCCCGGCGACCTGCGAGTCGAGGACGTGCCGCGCCCGCAGCCCGGTCCCGGCGACGTGCTCGTCCAGATCGAGGTGGCGCTCACGGACGGGACGGACGCGAAGGCCTTCCGCCGGGGCCACCCGCTCCTCCTGGCCGAGACCCCCAGTCCGTTCGGGCACGAGTTCTGCGGGATCGACGTCGCCACGGGCAGGCGCGTCGTGGCAGCCAACTCGGCTCCGTGCGGCTCCTGTGCGCCCTGCCGCCGGGGCGAGGAGACGCTCTGCGAGAACCTCCGACCCTTCCTGAACGGCGCCTACGCGGAGTTCCTGCTTGTGCCCGGGCGGATAGCGGCCCGGAACCTCCTCCCCGTCCCGCCTGCGCTCGCCCCGGAGGTGGCGGCGCTGGTAGAGCCGCTCGCGTGCTGCCTGCACGGCGTCGAGCGCGCGCAGGTCGAGGCGGGCGAGACGGTGGCCGTGCTCGGCCCCGGCCCGATCGGGCTCATGCTCTGCGCGGCCGCCAGGGATGCCGGGGCGCGCGTCGTCGCCGTTGGAGGACGCCCGGAGCGCCGTGAGCTCGCGCACTCGTTCGGGGCAGAGGCGGGCGCCGGCGCGGGCGCTGACGTGGTCGTCGAAGCCGTGGGGACAGAAGCTGCATGGCAGGACGCCCTCGCGCTCGTACGTCCGGGCGGCACCGTCGTCTTCTTCGGCGGCAGGGAGCTCGCCGTCGACACCTTTCGGCTCCACTACGAGGAGCTCACGCTCCGGGGCGCCTTCCACCACACCCCGCGGCACGTCAGGGCCGCGCTCGCGTTCCTCGCGAGCGGCGCCTATCCGTGGGAGCGACTGATCACGCACCAGGTCGGGCTCGAGGGCGTCGCAGCCCTCTTCGCGGACCCCCCGCGCGAGCTGCTGAAGGCCGCGGTCCTGCCCTAGGTATCCCGCCGCGCTAGACGTCGTGCGAGACGCGGCCCTCGACATGGTCGGTCCAGCTGGGCCGCTCTTCGTCTGGCGCCCGCCGTGCGCCCGCGAGGTCGACGACACGCGCGGCGACGGGCGCGGCCTTCCCCTTCAGCGGCAGCTCGACCGGGTCCGCATCGGGGAAGCGCTCCGGGACGGCCGCGTATACGCGCTCGGACATGACGATCTGCCCGCCCCGAGCGGCCGCCTGGAGGCGGGAGGCCGTGTTGACGACGTGACCGAGCGCCGTCCAGTCGCGCACGCTCTCGTCGCCGAGGTTGCCCATGTAGGCGTTCCCGAAGTCGATTCCGACGCCGAGCTCGAGCCACGGCGGGCCGCCGTCGCCGTGCCCAACGCCGTGGAGCAGCTGCTCGGCGGCGTCGACCATCCGCACGCGTGGGTCGCCGTCGACGATCGGCGGCCAGAAGAGCGCGACGACCGCATCGCCGACAAGCTTGTCGACGATCGCGTCGTGGCCGAAGAGGGTCTTCGACGAGACGCGGTAGAAGCGGTCCATCAGCTCTCCGACCTCGGCCGGCGGGCGGCCCTCGGCGAGGGCCGTGAAGCCGCGGACGTCGGCGAACAGGACGCCGACCTCGGTCTCGAAGCCGCCGTCAGGGCCGCCCTCCACGCAGACGTCGCAGAGATTCGGGCTCTTGCGGGACGGGCCGTAGCCAAACGGCCGGACGAGGAAGCCGCCGATCCCGCGGAAGGGTGACGCGCACACCTTGCAGCGCGGGTCGGTCGGGAGCCGCCGCATGAGGCCGCGCGTGTGCCGAAAGCGGCGAACGTGCTTCGCGAACTCCTCTTCCCACGTACGCTCGGCCATCGACGCTGACGATACCGCGGCCCGAGCCGCCGTTGACGTCTAGGCCCGGCGCACGAGAGTGATCCCGTCGCGGATCGACAGCTGGACTACGACGACGGCCGGGTCCGACGCGAGCCGCTCGTTCAGCTCGAGGATCGCCCGCGTGGCGGGGCTGTCGTCCGGCTCGACGACCCTCCCCGACCAGAGCGTGTTGTCGAAAGCCATCAGGCCACCCTCGGTGAGGCGAGGAAGAAGCCTCTCGTAGTACGCGAGGTAGCTGACCTTGTCCGCGTCGACGAAGACGAAGTCGAACTCGCCCTCGAGCCGCTCAATCGTCTCCAGCGCCGGGCCGATATGGATCGTCACGCGGTCGTCGTAGCCGGCCTCCTCGACGTAGCGCGCGGCGATAGCCGCATGGGTCTCGTCGACCTCGCACGTATCGATGCGCCCGCCCGGCGGAAGCGCCGCCGCCATCGAGATCGCGGAATACCCGCTGTAGGTGCCCAGCTCGAGCACGCGCCGAGGTCGGAGGGCGTAGACGAGAAACTGGAGGAAGCGTGCCTCGATCGGCCCCGTCAGCATCTCCGGTGAGTCGAGCTGCGCCCGCGTCTCCTCCGCGAGGCGGGCCAGCAGGTCTCCGGGCGGCGTGGTGTGGAGCTCGGCGTACTGCTCCACCTCCTCCGGAACGATGAAAGTCAGTGGCCCGCCCTCTCGACACGAGAGCCGCCGACGATCGCGTCCCGACCCTCGCGGAAGCGGACCCAGGCCTTGCCGCCGCCGTCGTAGTCGCGTCCCCAGACGACCAGCGTCCCCTCGGCGCCGCCCACGTGACACCGCTCCGTGCCCTCCGGGTCGACGCCGCGCCAGACGCGGACGAAGGGGTTCGCGTCCCACTCCCGGCCGATCGTCGTCTCCTCGCTGTGGCCGGGGTAGACGGCGGTCTCGTGAGGGAGGCCCATGAGCACGTCCATGACCGAGCGTCGGAGGTCGTCGAAGGCGTCCGTCGTGCCGCCGACGGACCCGGCGAAGAGCGTGTCGCCCGTGAAGCAGGCCTCGCCGCCGAAGAGGAACGCGAGCATTCCCTGAGTGTGCCCGGGCGTCCGCAGAGCCTCGATGCGAAGGTCGCCGGTCTCGACGATCTCCCCGTGGCCGAGCGGCTCCGCGCCGTCGATGCCCTCCTCCGACGCGGCGATGACACGCAGCCCGAAGCGGTCCTCGAGCTCCCGGTGGTTGGCGACGTGGTCGCCGTGCGCGTGGGTGGTCAGGAGATGGGTCACGTGTACCTCGAGCCGGTCGACGGCGGCGAGGAGCGGTTGGATCGGGGCGCCGGAGTCGACGAAGACGGCCGTGCCTCCTGAGCGGTCCGCGACGAGGTACGCGTTCGAGAGCCACTGGGGATCCATGCTCCGTTCGACGATCACGGCGCGGGTAGGATGCCAGCCGGCACCCGGATAGGGAGGACGAATTACATGGCCGGCCTCATGAGCCGAACCTCGACCGTGATGAAAGCATGGATCTCGAAGCTCCTCGGCAAGGCCGAGGACCCGTCCGTGACCCTCGACTACTCCTACGAGCAGCAGCTCCAGATGCTCCAGCGAGTCAAGAAGGGCGTCGCCGACGTCGTCACCGCGAAGAAGCGCCTCGAGCTCCAGACGCAGAAGCTCGAGCAGGAGATCCCCAAGCTCGAGCAGCAGGCGCGCCAGGCGCTCGACGCCGGGCGTGAGGATCTCGCGCGGGGAGCGCTCGAGCGCAAGGCCTTCGCGCAGCAGCAGCTCCAGGGCCTCGACCAGCAGATCGCCGGCCTGGAGCAGCAGCAGGAGAAGCTGGTGGCGAGCGAGAAGCGCGTCTCGGCCAAGGTCGAGGCCTTCCGGAGCCAGAAAGAGGTCATCAAGGCGCAGTACTCGGCCGCGGAGGCGCAGGTGCGGATCGGCGAGGCGGCGACCGGGATCGGCGAGGAGATGGCGGACACCGGCCTCGCGATTCAGCGCGCGCAGGACAAGACCGAGCAGATGCAGGCGCGCGCCGCCGCCGTCGACGAGCTCGTCGAGGCGGGCACGCTCGAGGACTTCACGGGCGGGACGCAGCTCGACCGCGAGCTCGCAGCCCTGAGCGCGGGAAGCCAGGTGGATGCCGATCTCGCCCGCCTCAAGGGTGAGCTCGAGTCCGGCCAAAGCCAGAGGGCGCTCGAGGAGGAGAAGCGGTGATCGTCCGGCTCATGGGCGAGGGCCAGTTCCGTGTCCACGATGCGCTCCTCGAGCGCCTGAACGAGCTGGACGACCGCGCCCAGGCGGCCGCCGAGGCCGAGGACGAGCCCGGCCTCGATCGACTCCTGGACGAGATGTGGCGGCTCGTTCAGGGCGACGGCGAGCGTCTGGCGGACGACGACCTGTCCTCTTCGGACGTTGCCATCCCGCCGAGCGACCTCACGCTCGAGGAGACGCAGAGGCTCTTCTCCGAGCAGGGCCTCATCCCCGACCCGCCCGCCTGAACGAGCGGCCTAGCGCTCCCAGGAGAGCGGCCAGGGCTGCGGGCGGCAGGGCGCGACACCCTTGGTCTGCTGCATCATCACGGGGGCCCGGGCGCCCGGGGCCGCGCAGGAGGCATGGCCGCGCCCCAGCAGATGGCCCACCTCGTGGTTCACCATGTAGATGCGGTAGCGGTCGAGGCGGTTGCCGTAGGCGCGGGCGCCCTCGCGCCAGCGCATCGAGTTCAGCACGGCCCGCCCGTCCTGGGCGCAGGAATAGATCCCGTTCGTCAGGAGCGGCGCGCACAGGCGGTCCGTGAGAGACGGGCTCGCCAGGGTGACGCGGAAGTCGACGGGGCCGGAGCCGACCCGCTGAAACGGCGTCGTCCAGCTCCGACGGTCGCGCAGCGTCCGCGTCACCTGCCGGGCGAAGGCCGCGCGATCGACCGAGAGCCCCCCTTCGACCTCGACGAGGAAGCGAAGTGCGCCGGGGGCCGACGACCGGCTCCGGCCCGGAACCACCTTCAACGTGCCCGGCCTCCCAGGCGCGACGGGCGGGCTGCTCTCACGCACGCGCGGCGGGACGACCTCGTCCTCGTGGATCGAGGGCGTCACGCGCGCAGCGGCGGTGCCCGCCCACACGAGCAGGAACGCGGCCGCCAGAACGGTGATCCGGGCCACCACGGGAGTATCTACTCCAGGGGGGCGTCGAAGAGTCCGAGCCAGCGCGAGAGGTCGGGCTCGATCGGGAGCTCGCCCTCGAGCTCGTTCTTCAGGCGGATCTCCTCCGCGTTGTCCCGCTCCTGATCCTCGCCGATCGGGACGAAGGGCCAGAACGTGCCGCGCTTGTAGCCGTAGATGAGGTGTGTGGGCTGCCCGCCGCCCTCGAAGGCGAAGATCGCGGCCAGGAGCTGCTCGCCGAAGCCGCGCGCCTTGAGCTCGGAGCTGACGAGGTGCACCGACGTGACGAGGTCCTCGAAGTCGGGATCCCGGACGACGACCCACTGGAAGCCGTACGTGTCGGAGCGGCGCCGCACCTGCGAGCGGGAGCTCTCGGCCGCCACGCCGAGGAGCTCGTCCATCTCGCGCTCCGCGCGCGCGAACTCGCTCGCCGAGAGCGGCTTGAAGACGACGGCGGCTGCCCCGGACGGTCGCAGGCCGAGCTCAGTCTCGAGCGTGATCTGCGCCGTCGAGAGGGCGAAGAGCCTGTCGAGCTTGGCGCCCTTGAGGCGCTTCCGGCCGAAGAGGATGTCCGTTAGACCCACGTCTGTTTCAGCTCGCCCGGCCCTGGGGCCACCGCGGTCCTCCCTCCGGTTTTCAGCCTACTGGGCGCGGCCGCGCGGGTGTCGCACGGAACGTGTCGAGAGGCACCCGGAGCGGTGCCGGGTGCCCGACCGTCGCGTGTCGCCGGCAGGCTACGCGGGGACCGGGCGGCCCATCTCGCGGGCGATCTCGCCGAGGCGCGCCAGCCGCTTCTCGAGCGGCGGGTGCGTCATGAAGAGCTCGCCGATCGACCGCTTCCAGTTCGTCGGGACGATGAAGAACGCGTTCATGCCCTCGACCTGGCGCAGGTCGCGCTGCGGGATCCGCGTCATCTGGCTGGCGATCTTCTGGAGCGCGCTCATGAGCTGCTCCGGCGCGCCCGTGAGGACCGCCGCGCCGCGGTCGGCGGCGTACTCCCGGTAGCGCGAGATCATGAGGATCAGCACGTAGCTGATCACGTAGGTGACCATCGAGACGAGGAACATGATCAGCCACACCGGGGCTCCGCCCTCGCGGTTGTTGCCCCCGCCGAACATCCCGCCGAACATCCCGACCCGCATGAGCATCGCGGCGAGCATGGCGAAGAAGCTCGAGATCGTCATCACCGCCACGTCGCGGTTGCCGATATGGGAGAGCTCGTGCGCGAGGACTCCCTCGACCTCGCGGGCATCGAGGCGGCGCATGAGGCCCTTGGTCACGGCGACGGCGGAGTGTTTGGGGCTCCGCCCCGTCGCAAAGGCGTTGGGGATCTCGGTCGGGATCACGGCAACGCGCGGCTTGGGCAGGTCGGCCATGGCGCAGAGGCGCTCCACCATCGCGTGGAGATCGGGCGCCTCGTCGCGGCTCACGACCTTCGCTCCCGACGCCGCCAGGGCGATCTTGTCCGACGTGTAGTACTGGAGGAACGCGAGCCCCCCGATGATCAGGATCATGGGGACGAGCCCGAAGTCGAACACCTGGATCATGACCACGAAGAAGCCGACGTACAGGGCTCCGAGCAGGAACATGGTCAGGAACATCCGCGAGGACAGGCCGAAGTCGCGCCCGAAAGCCTTGCGTTTCATCGAGTGTTCAGCTCCTTGAGAGGCGAAGAGGGACTGACCGGATTGTACCTGCGGGGTCAGGGACAGCCGCCCGCACCTCGGTCGAAGAGCCCGACTCCGAGCGCGAAGTCGCCCGCCCGCCGGACGACCAGCGTCGTCATCCCGTCCGGAGCGCGCTCGACGCAGACGTCGCCTTCGTCGATGCGCCAGTAGGGCGTGTAGCGGACGGCGAGGCGGTAGCTGCCGGAGCTCTCCGTCTCCCCCGCGACCCGCTCGTGACCGAGCAGTGTCAGGCGGGCGGCGCCGGGTCCCGAGAGGATGGGCGTTGCCTCCGGAAGCTCCCAGATCGTCGCCGTCTCGCTGCTGAAGACCTCGCGCAGCCCCGACCGGCCGGAGCGAAGGAGCGCCGCCTCGCGCTCCTCGCCCACCCGGCCGAGCTGGGTGTCGGGGAGGACGACGTAGCGGACGCCCACGCTCCGCAGCCAGGAGCGGTAGGCGACCGGCTGGAGCGGCGCTTCGTAGAAGAGCGGGTTGCGGGCGATGTCGAGCTGGCGGTACCAGCCTCGCGCGAGCGGGAAGCCCTCGTGGGGAAGCCAGTACGCCTCCCAGTGGTCGCCCGTCGGGACGACCTCGACGCGGTGGTCGGGGCTCGCATGGGCTTGCAGGAACGCGAGCGCCGGCTCCCAGAAGGCGCGCTCGGCCGGTCGCCCGTCCGTGCGGTAGGGGATGACGGCCACGTAGGGCGTCAGCGTGTAGACGAGCCCGGCGAGGACGACCGGCACGGCCAGCCAGCGCGGCCGGTAGCCGGCGAGCGCGGCTGCGAGGAGCGCAAGCGGGAGGGCGACGCCGCGCAGGCGCGTCACGTTCTCGCCGATCGGGGACGGCACGGCGAAGGCCACGAGGGCGGCCAACGCCCAGAGCGCGAAGAGGGCTGCGAGGACGCGCCCGCCCGGCGCCCGCAGGGCGAGGGCGCCCGCCAGGAGCGAGAGCGCCAGGACGGCGGCGAGCTCGCCGGCCCGGAAGAACGGATACCGGCCGTCGAGCGGGAAGAGCAGCGCGAGGGCACCCTGCAGGGCTCCGAGGAGGAGGAGCCCGGCGCCGAGGGCCAGGGCGACCCGGTCCATCCGCCCGCGCACGACGAACACGGCGAGCAGGACGATGCTGAGGAAGAGGAAGGCGAGGGGACTGAAGCCGAGCGTGAGAGCGGCGCAGAGGAGGGCGAGCCACGTCCTTCTCAGCTGCAGCGCCTTCACGCAGGCGAGGAGCGCGAGCACGCCGAGGGCGTACGCGTACGTGCCCGTGAAGAGCGGCCCGCAGGCGGCGAGGGCGAAGGCCCGCGAGGGCCAGCGGGCGAGCGCGCCCCACTTTCCCACGGCGAGCGAGGCGAAGAGCGCCGCCGACCCGGCGACGGCCAGGAGCGTGAGGAGCTCGTTGCCGACGAGCGCGGCAGGGAAGTAGTAGAGGAGGCTGTACGAGGCGAGCGGGTAGTGACCCGCGTACCAGAACGTGTCCCAGAGAAGGACGCCCTCGCGGACGAGCTCGGTCCGGTAGAGGTGCGCCGGCAGGTCGCCCGCCGGCGGCCCGAACACGACGAGCGGAATACCGATCGCGACCGCCAGGAGCGCGGAAAGGAGCGGCTCGCCCCGCACACGCAGCCCTAGAGTTCCGGGCATGGTCCGGACGGCGGCGCTCGCTCTCGCATTCCTGGTGCTCACGGCAAGCGAAGCACACGCTAGGGACTTCCAGGTCGTCGTGGTGCCGGATCTCACGCTCGCCGACCTCCCCGAGCTCGAAGGGCGGGGCGCGATCGGGTTGCTCGTCCCCGGAGCCGGCCCGGAGACGAGCGAGGACCTCGCCCTCGCGGGGCTCGTGCGCGGCGAAGCTCGCAACTCGCTGCGCGGGGGGATGCCCGAGGGAGCGGCGCTCCTGGAGGCTCAGACAGGCACGCTCGGGAGCGCGGAGGGCCCCGCCGTCTACGTGGGGCTGCCGCAAGGCGGGAGGCAGGCGAACGACAGGCGCTATCCGATCCTCGTTGCCGGGCGGGGCTACGAGGGCCTCCTCGTCTCGGAGTCGACCCGCATTCCCGGGCTCGTCTCGATCGTGGACGTCGCCCCGACGGCCCTCGGCACGGAGAACGCGCTCGGGTGGCAAGCCGACGCGGACGCCGCCGCCGAGCTCGCGGCGCTCGACGAGCGGATCGACGCGAACAACTCGACCCGGCTCTGGGCCGTGCTCCTCGCGTGCGCGCTCCTGGTCGCGCTCGCGCTTGCGCTCCCCCGAGCGGCCGTGCCGGCCTTGGCGGCGCTGCTCTTCGCGAATCTCCTTCTCGGTCTCGCGGGCGTCAGCGCCCCGTGGCTCATCCTCCTCCTGCTGGCGGTCGCCGTCCTCGCGGGCGGGCCCCTCCTCGCCTTCCTCCGGCCGCCCCTCGCCCTCGGGTGCGGCCTGGCGGCCCTGCTCGCCGCCTACTTGCTCGCCCTGGGGTTGGACGGCCCGGCCGTGGCGCTCTCCCCCTTCGGCCCGACTCAGAACGCCCGCTTCTACGGTCTCTCGAACCTGCTCGAGACCTTCCTGCTCCTCCCCACGCTCGCTGGCGCCGCCCTCCTCGGCAGCCGGCTTGGCCTGCCCGCCTTCGCGGCCGTCGCCGTCCTCGCCTTCGTGACCGTGGCGGGGTCGAGCTTCGGCGCCGACGGGGGCGGCGCCGTCGTGCTCGCCGCCGGGTTCGTCGCGCTGGCCCTCCTGGCCGCCCCCGACCGCAGGCGGGTACTCGTGATCGCCCCGCTCGCGGCGCTCGCCGCCGTGGCACTCGTGCTCGTCGCCGACCTCGCCGCCGGGACCTCCAGTCACGTGACGCGGGCGGTCGAGGACGGTCCGGGAGCGCTCGCCGGGGACCTGCGCGATCGCATCCTCCTCTCCTACGAGCGGATCACGAGCGACTGGTACGTGGCGCTCGCCGTCGCGGTCCTGTTGGTCGCGCTCGCCCTTCTGGTGGCGCGAACCCTGACACGTCGAGGCCTCGCGGAGGAGGCAGCGCTGCCTCTCGCACTGGCCGCCGCAGTCGCCGTATCGCTAGTCGTGAACGACTCGCCGCTGGACGTCCTGCTGGTCGGTGCCGTCGGTTACCTCGCCGCCGACCGGGGTATGCTTCGCGCCCGATGGCCCGGTCGCTCCCGCTCGCGCTGGTTGCCCTTGCCCTCGTCCTGGTCGCGGGATGCGGCGGCGGCGAGACGACCGCGCCCCTCCCGGAGACCGTAGAGGGCACGGTCGCGCAGGAGGAGGCGCCGACCGTCGCGGAGGGCGACCCCGAGGCGGGCGCCCAGGTCTTCACGGAGGTCGCCCAGCCGACCTGCGGCAGCTGCCACACCTACGGGCCCGCCGGCACCCAGGCAGAGGTGGGCCCGAACCTCGACGAGGTGCTCGCCGACATGAGCCCTGAGGAAGTGCACGAGGCGATCGTCAATCCGGACGCCGAGATTGCCGAGGGCTTCGCGGCCGGGATCATGCCCGGAACGTACGGCGAGAGCCTCAGCGAGGAGCAGCTTGCCGACCTCGTCGCCTTCCTGACGCAGGGCGGCTGACGCTCCCCTCCGGATTCCCCCGCGGCGTCGACGTCCTCGCCTGCGACCTCGACCGCACGCTCATCTGGGAGGACGGTGCCCTGCGGGAGAGGACGCGCCGCGCGATCGGACGCGCGCGGGAGGGCGGGCTCCGCGTGATCGTCGTGACCGGGCGCATGTTTCGCTCCGTGCGTCCCTACCTGGAGGAAGCGGGGATCGACGACCCGGTGGTCTGCTACCAGGGGGCGGTGGTCGCCGAGCCGGGAAGCGGGCGCTTCCTCCGGCA
>DASQWP010000211.1:0-21016 GCA_035640195.1 Gaiellaceae bacterium
TGGTCTCCCCTAAAGCCCCGACGCCAGAAGGGGCTCGTCTCTCACCGTAGGCGAGGATCGGAAGCGCGTCTACGCGACGAAGGCTTAGGTTGCGGCTAGCCGGCCGCTGCTTCGAGCTCGGCGCGCAGCTCCGCCACGCGATCCGTCACCCAGCCGCTCGAGCGCCCGCTCCAAGTCCCCGTCCCGTGGGAGCGAGCGCGACCATCGAGCGCGTCGCCTAGGCGCCGACTTGCTTCTCTTCCTCGAGCGGCCGCGGAGGGATCGCCAACGCTCGCGACCTTCCGTGTCGAATATGGGCGTCGCCGATGATGACCAGCGGGGCGAGGACCGTGACGAGCGTGATGATGCTGTCCTGGAGAGTCGCCGACAGCGGGAGGCCGGCGGCGGCCAGGACGCCGAGCACGGCGCCCACCACCGCGATCACCTGCGCAGGCGTGACGTCTGGCGTCGAGAGCATGTCTTCCTCCACTGTTGTGGGTCGTTACAGTGGACGCGCCCGCAGGCGGGTTCCACGGTGCTCTTCCTTCGCCGTTCGCGAGTGAGGTCCTCGCCGAGGTGCGCACGAGTGCGGTCGTGAAGCGAGCGCCTGAGCGCGCAGCGAAGACCCAGGCGCGGCCGCCTGCGCCCAGTCCTCGCCGTGCAGCGGAAAAGAGGTGGGAGCCCAGACCCCTGCACCCCCCAGCGTTCGGGCTCCCGTAGATAAGAGTCCGCGCCCGGCCCGAAACTTGCGTCGCGCTTCAGCGGGCGAGGAGCGCCGCCGAGCGGCCCCCCCAGGGCGCTCTTGGCGACGAGCCGAAGCCCGAGCCGGCCGGCCCGTGCCGCCAGCTCGTCGGTGAGCTCGCCGGTGTGCAGGAGGATCCCCGTCTGGGGCGCCGCCTCGCGAATCCGCTCGGCCGCCTGGAGGCCGTCCAGGCGCGGCATGTGCACGTCGAGGAGGACGACGTCCGGTGTGTGCGCGAGCGTCAGCTCGACTGCCTCGATCCCGTCGGCCGCCTCGCCCACGACACGCGCGCCGCCGTCCTCGAAGAGAGACCGGAGCAGGGCGCGGGCGCCCTCGTCGTCGTCGGCCAGGATGAGCCGGAAGGGCACCCCCCGCGATTCGGCCGACGTCATGAGCCTCCCTTCGCGGTACAAGGAGCGTAGTACATCGGTTTGCGAAAGCGAAGCAGCGACCTCGGGCTCCGCGCGCCCGGGTGCAGTCTTAACACTTTGCTTCCAGAGGACTTCCGCCGCCGGCGGCCAAGGCCGGGGGGTGCGGCCGGCACGACTCACCGTCCTCACGGCGCTCGCCGTGATCCTCCTCGCGGCTCCGGACGCCCAGGCGATCGCAGACCAGCAGGTGCCCGGGCTCCAGGCAGCCCTGCGTGCGCGCGGGCTCTACCTCGGGCCGATCGACGGAATCGCGGGACCCATGACCGACAGGGCCGTGCGGACGTTCCAGCGCCGGCACGAACTGCGTGTGGACGGGATCGCCGGAACCCGCACCCGCCGGGCCCTGGGCAGGCTCGGGCGTCCCCTGTTCGGGACGCGGGTCATGCGCCCGCGGGCGGTCGGCTGGGACGTGGCCGTCCTCCAGTTCCTGCTCACCCGCCGGGGTCACCGAGCCGGCGTCGACGGATACTTCGGCGACGAGACCGCTCGAGCCCTGCGCCGCTTCCAGCGGCGTGCCGGGCTGACCGTGGACGGTCTCGCCGGGCCCGCCACCGTACGCGCCCTGCGCAGCGGAGGCCCGCGGCCCACACGAGGTCAGCGCCCGAGCCCTGCCTCGATTCGCCGCGGTCTCGACCGGTGGGCGGGCCGCTACGGCGTGCGCCCGAGCATCGTCCGCGCGCTCGCCTGGATGGAGTCGGGAAACCAACCGAACGTCACGTCGCCGGCCGGAGCCTGGGGCGTCATGCAGGTGATGCCGGCCACATGGAGATACGTCGAGGACGTGCTGTTGGGAAGCCGCGTACCGCGTACGGCCGACGGCAACATCCGCGTCGGCGTCACGTACCTCCACCACCTCTTGCACCGCTTCGACTTCGACCAGCGGCTGACCCTCGGCGCGTACAACCAGGGGCCGGCCTCCGTGCGCCGGCACGGGCTCTTCCCGGAGACCCGCGCCTTCGTCCGCGACGTCGTCGCGCTCCAGCGGCGCGTGGGAGGGTAGCCACCCTCGCTCGGGGGATTGTCGCGCGCAGGGCGCGTGACCATGGTGAGTGCGAAATGCGCGTGCGCGTACTCGTCAGTGGGCTGACCTTCTTCGCGGCGGCGATGCTCGCAGCCGTGGCGCCGTTCGTGGCGCAGGCATAGAGCGCGACCTGCGAAGCCGGAGCGCCCGCTCGGGTAGCTTTCGGACGTGGCCGGAGGGAAGATCACGTTGCGGGAGGCGCAGGCGATCGCGTACCTCCTCGAGCACGGCCGCTGGCCGGACCGCGAGACGGCCGACTGGGCGGAGTCGCGCGTGAGCGGCGTGGCGCTCGACTACCTGCTCGCCGCCAGGCTCAGGGGGACGCTCGCCGGCTATCGAGCCGACTCGGACGAGGAAGCCGCCCTGCGCGCTCGCAGGCCGCCCGGAGCCGCGTAGCGAGCTCAGGCGAGAGGGCGCCGTCTTCGAGGCGCCAGCGCCAGTTGTCCTCGCTCGTTCCCGGCGTGTTCATGCGCGCCTCGCTCCCGAGCCCGACCACGTCCTGGGCGGGAACGACGGCGACCCGCGCCCGAGAGGAGACGGCGAAGCCGATCAGCTCCCAGTTCGGCTCCCGGCCGGGGAGGCCGGTGCGGCGCTTCTGCCTCTCGCTGAGCGAGCGCCACCAGCCGCAGGCGGTGTCGTGGTCGTGCGTCCCCACGTAGACGACGCTCCATTCGGGGTGGTTCTCGAGACGGTGCGGGCTGGAGGGGCCGCCGCCGAAGGCGAGCTGGGCGACGACCATGCCGGGAAGGCCGAGCCGGTCGCGCAGGCGAACGACCGGCGGCGTGATGACTCCGAGGTCCTCCGCCACGAGCGGCAGGTCTCCGAGCACGGCCTCGGCGGCCCGGAAGGGCGCGACGCCGGGGCCACGGCGCCAGCGGCCGTCCTCCGCAGTCGGCGCGCGGGCCGGCACGGCCCAGTAGGCGACGAACCCGCGGAAGTGGTCGATGCGCGTGAGGTCGACCTGCGCGAAGGTACGTCGGAAGCGCTCGATCCACCAGCGGTAACCCGTTCGGCGCAGGGCTCGCCAGTCGTAGAGCGGGTTCCCCCACAACTGGCCGACGGCGCTGAAATCGTCGGGTGGGACGCCGGCGACGACATCCCGCTGGAAGAGCTCCGGGTGCGCGACGTGGTCCGCGCTTCCCTCCGCGACGTAGATGGGCAGGTCGCCGAAGATGCGAACCCCTCGCTCGCGTGCGTACGCGCGGAGCGCCTGCCACTCGCGCTCGAAGCGAACCTGGTCCTCGAGGGCGCCCGGGCCGGCGACGGCCAGCCAGTCCTCGAGCCAGTACGCCTCGCGGGCGCGGAAGGAGGCACACTCCTCCTCGCTCACGGGCGCTTCGGGCTCGGCGAGCAGAGCGGGCGAGCCCGCGAACGCGGAGCGCGCCTTGTATGGCGACGCGCTCTCGTCCGGCGGCCCCAGGGGCAGCACCTGCCACCAGCTCTGGCCCGCGGCGGCCAGCCAGTCCACGAAGCGGTAGGCGTCCCCGTCGAGGCGCCCGGAGGGCAGCGACGTGGGGTGGAGGAGGACGCCGCTCGAGCGGGGAAGACGCATACTGCCGTGTTTACCCGACCCTGCGAACCGGAGAGCGAGAGAGGGGATGGCCCCGCCCAGGTCGAAGACGCCGCCGCCCCGCATCCAGATCGAGCGCGTCTGGCCGCAGCTCGACTGCGGCCGCTACCCGGTCAAAAAGACGCTCGGCGAGCCCGTGGACGTTTGGGCGGACATCTTCCGCGACGGGCACGAGGTGCTGCGGGCGGCCGTGCGGTACCGGCGCACGGGAGCGCGGCGCTGGCGCGAGGCCCCGATGCAGCAGGTCGAAAGCGACCGCTGGACCGGTGTGTTCGAACCGGACGCGCTCGGCCTCTGGGAGTTCACCGTCGCCGCCTGGACGGACCGCTGGGCCTCCTGGCGCTGGGAGCTCGAGCGCAAGGTGAACGCCGGTCAGGAGGATCTCAGAGGGGAGCTCTCGGAGGGTGTGGCGCTGCTCGGGCGCGAGAGCCTGACCGTCGAGGAGGCCCTCGATCCGGCACTTGCTCCAGGGCTTCCCCCGGGCGACGTGACGACGCTCGCTGCGCCGCTCGCGGTGGACGTCGACCGGCTGCTTGCTCGGGTCGGCGCCTGGTACGAGCTCTTTCCGCGCTCCTGGGGTGGCTTCACCGGCGTCGAGAAGGTGCTCCCGCAGCTGGCGGAGCTCGGCTTCGACGTCCTCTACTTCCCGCCGATCCATCCGATTGGCACGACGCAGCGCAAGGGGCGCAACAACACGATGCCGGCCAAGCGAGGCGATCCGGGGAGCCCGTGGGCGATCGGCTCCGAGGCGGGCGGCCACACGGCCGTCGAGCCGGCCCTCGGGTCGCTCGAGGACTTCGAGCGCCTCGTCACGCACGCGCGTGAGCTCGGGATCGACGTCGCGCTCGACTTCGCCATCCAGTGCTCCCCGGACCATCCCTGGCTCCGGGAGCATCCCGAGTGGTTCAACAGGCGCCCCGATGGGACGCTCAAGTACGCCGAGAACCCGCCCAAGCGCTACCAGGACATCTACAACGTCAACTTCGACTCCGAGGACTGGCGCGGGCTCTGGGAGGCGCTCCGGGACGTCGTCCTCTTCTGGGTCGAGCGCGGCGTGCGCGTCTTCCGCGTGGACAACCCACATACGAAGCCGGTGCCGTTCTGGGAGTGGCTGATCCGGGAGGTGCGGCGCCAGCAGCCCGAGGTCGTCTTCCTCTCGGAGGCGTTCACGCGTCCGGCCATGATGCAGACGCTCGCCAAGGCGGGCTTCAGCCAGTCGTACACATACTTCACCTGGAAGAACACGAAGGCGGAGCTGGCCGAGTTCATGATGGACCTGACGCGCTCCCTGCAGCCGCATTTCCTCCGTCCGAACTTCTTCGTCAACACGCAGGACATCCTCCACGCCTACCTCCAGCGCGGCGGGCGGCCGGCGTTCGAGGTGCGGCTCGTGCTCGCGGCCACGCTCTCGCCGAGCTACGGCATCTACTCCGGCTACGAGAACTGCGAGAACGTGCCATTGCACGAGGGGAGCGAGGAGTACCTCCACTCGGAGAAGTACGAGGTGAAGAAGCGGACGCTCGACGGGCCGCTCCTCCCGCTCGTCAGGCGGCTGAACGAGATCCGCCGCGAGAACCCGGCGCTCCAGCGGCTCGAGAACCTCGAGCTCCTGGAGACGGAGAACGAGCAGCTCTTCGCCTACGCCAAGCGTGAGCGCGGCAACGTCCTCCTCGTCTGCGTGAACCTCGACCCGCGGGCGGCGCACGAAGGGGTGGTCATCGTGCCCGCCTGGCTCGGCCTCCCGCCTGCCTTCACGGCGGAGGACCTGCTCGGAGGGGAGACGTACGACTGGCGCATCGGCCGGAACTACGTCGCGCTCCATCCGTCCGAGCGCGTCGCACACCTGCTGCGGGTGTCTGCGTGACACGACTCCCGCGGACATGCCCGGTGCCAGGCCCCGGCCGTGTCGGCGGAGGCCATGTCTGAGCACTGGTTCGAGGCCGAGCCGCTGTGGTTCAAGCGGGCCGTCTTCTACGAGATCTACGTGCGGGGGTTCCACGACGGGAACGCGGACGGATCGGGGGACTTCCTCGGCCTGGCGGAGAAGCTCGACTACCTGCAGTGGCTGGGGATCGACTGCATCTGGCTCCTGCCCATGTACTCGTCGCCGCTTCGGGACGGCGGGTACGACATCGCCGACTTCCTCACGATCCATCCCGACTACGGCACCGTCGAGGACTTCACGCGCTTCGTCGAGGCGGCTCACGAGCGCGGGATACGCGTCATCGCCGACCTCGTGATGAACCACACCTCGAGCGACCACCCTTGGTTCCAGGAGGCGCGCTCGAGCCCGGACTCCCCCAAGCGCGACTGGTACGTCTGGGCGGACACCGACGAGGGCTACCCCGACGCCCGCATCATCTTCGTCGACACCGAACCGTCGAACTGGACGTGGGACCCGATCGCCGGCCAGTACTACTGGCACCGCTTCTTCTCCCACCAGCCCGACCTCAACTACGACAACGACGAGGTGCAGGTGGCGATGCTCGACGTCCTCCGCTTCTGGCTCGACCTCGGCCTCGACGGCTTCCGTCTCGACGCCGTCCCCTACCTCTTCGAGCGAGAAGGGACGAACTGCGAGAACCTCCCGGAGACGCACGCGTACCTCAAGCGCGTGCGGGCCGAGGTCGACGCCGGCTACCCCGACCGCGTTCTCCTGGCCGAGGCCAACCAGTGGCCGGCGGACGTCGTCGAGTACTTCGGCGACGGCGACGAGTGCCACATGGCCTTCCAGTTCCCCGTCATGCCCCGCATGTTCATGTCCCTACGCCGGGAGGAGGCGACGCCGATCCTGGAGATCCTTCGGCAGACTCCCGCGATCCCCGAAGGCGCCCAGTGGGGGCTCTTCCTCCGCAACCACGACGAGCTCACGCTGGAGATGGTGACCGACGACGAGCGCGACTACATGTACGCCGAGTACGCGAAGGACCCGCGCATGAAGCTGAACCTCGGGATCCGCCGGCGGCTGGCGCCGCTCCTCGACAACGGCCGCGACGAGATCGAGCTCATGACCGCGATCCTCTTCTCGCTCCCTGGCACGCCCGTCCTCTACTACGGGGACGAGATCGGAATGGGGGACAACGTCTACCTCGGTGACCGCGACGGGGTGCGCACGCCCATGCACTGGACGGGTGACCGCAACGGCGGCTTCTCGCGTGCCGACTTCGCGCAGCTCTACCTGCCGCCGCTCATGGACCCGGTCTACGGCTACCAGGCGGTCAACATCGAGGCGCAGCTCCGCACGCCCACGTCGCTCCTTCGCTGGCTGCACCGCTTCATCGCGCTCCGCAAGGCCCACCCCGTCTTCGGTCTGGGGACGTACGAGCCACTCGTCACTTCCAACCCGAAGGTCTTCGCGCACGTCCGCCGCTACGAGGAGGACACCGTGCTCTGTGTTCACAACCTCGCGCGGTCCGCGCAGGCGGTCGAGCTCGACCTCTCCTCGTTCGAGGGTATGGTCCCGGAGGAGATGTTCGGGCGAACGCGCTTCCCGCACATCGGGGAGCTGCCGTACCTGCTCACGTTCGGCCCACGGGGGTTCTTCTGGTTCCAGCTGCGCGAGGCGGACGACGATGAGTGAGATCGAACGCAAGGTGGCGGCGGGCGACCTCGGCTTCATCCCCCAGGATGCGCTCCACGAGTTCGTACTCGGTCGCCGCTGGTTCGGGGCGAAGTCGCGCGACGTCCTCCAGGTGAGCCCTCTCGCGGCCGTCCCCCTGCGATCTGCTTCGCCGCTTCTCGTGGCCGCCCTGGTGGAGGTGCGCTTCCAGCCCGGGACGCACGAGCTCTATCAGCTGCTCCTCGGGCTCCGCCCGGAGGACGAGGGCTGGAGCGACGGGGTCGTGGCCCAGACGGACGGCTGGACTGTCTACGACGCGCTGGCCGACCCGCTCCTCGCCGCGGAGCTCCTCCAGCTCGTGCGCGGGTCCCGCGACGTCGACGGGGAGGAGGGCACGCTCGAGTTCCGGCTGGTGGACGGTCTCGCCGCCGGCTCCGCCGAGCTCGAGGCGCGACCGCTCGGCGCCGAGCAGTCCAACTCCTCCGTCGTCTTCGGTGACGAGCTGATCCTCAAGGCCTACCGGCGTCTCGGGGCGGGCGTGAACCCGGAGCTGGAGCTGCTCCGCTTCCTCACCGAGCGTGGCTTTTCACACATCGCGCCGCTGCTCGGCTGGTACGCCTACTCCGGCCGCCTGCTGGACGCGACGCTCGGCGTCCTACAGCGCTTCGTGCCGGGGAAGACCGACGGCTGGACGTTCGCGCTCGAGAGCCTCACCGGCGATCCGGACGCCTTCCTCGCGCAGGCCCGCCGTCTCGGCGAGGTCACGGGCGCGATGCATGTCGTGCTCGCCTCCGACGCCAGCGATCCCCACTTCGCTCCCGAGGAACCGAGCGTGGAAGCGCTCGGGCTGCTGACGGCCACCGTCGACGAGGAGATCGAGCAGGTGTTCCTCGACCTCGAGGAGGACGGCGCGGTGGCGCCGATTGCGGGGCGCGGGGAGGAGGTCCGGGAGCAGCTCCGCCACCTCACGCACATCAAAGCGGCCGGGCGCGTCATCCGCACCCACGGCGACTACCACCTCGGGCAAGTCCTGTGGACGGGCGAGGACTGGATCGTCCTCGATTTCGAGGGCGAGCCTGCGCGGACGATCCCCGAGCGGCGACGCAAGCGCTCGCCGCTCAGGGACGTCGCGGGAATGCTGCGCTCCTTCGCGTACGCCGCTTCCGCGGCCGCCATCTCCGAGGCGGTCGACCCGCCCGCCGATTGGGAGGATCGAGCGAGGGCGGAGTTCCTCGCCGGGTACGTGCCGACGGTCGAGCCGAGCGGGCTGCTCCCGCCGGGGGAGGAGGCCGTGGAGCGGCTGCTGGCCGTCTTCGAGCTCGAGAAGGCGGTCTACGAGCTCCGCTACGAGCTCGACAACCGGCCCGACTGGGTCGAGATCCCCGTCGAGGGCATCCGGCGGCTCCTGGAGACGACGGCGCGCGCATGAGGGCGAGCGCCGACCCGCACTCGCTGCTCGGCGCCCATCCCGCCGACGGCGGGATCGTCGTACGCGCGTACCGGCCGGACGCGCTCCGCGTGCGGGTCCTCCCCGAGCAGGGCGAGGCCGTCGACCTGGCCCAGGCCGACGAGGCGGGGCTCTTCGAAGGCGTCGTCCCGGGCGCCAAGGCGGGCTTCCGCTACGAGCTCGAGGTCTCGTACCCGGATGGCAACACGTTCACCTTGCACGATCCGTACTCCTTCCTCCCGACGCTCGGCGAGGTCGACCTTCACCTCGCCGCCGAGGGTCGGCACGAGGAGCTCTACCGCAGGCTCGGCGCGCACGTCCGTGAGCTCGACTCCGTGCGAGGCGCCGGCTTCGCCGTCTGGGCTCCTTCGGCGCGCTCGGTCAGCGTCGTCGGCGACTTCAACGGCTGGGACGGGCGCCTCCATCCGATGCGCTCCCTCGGCCCGTCCGGGATCTGGGAGCTCTTCGTCCCCGAGGTCGGGCCCGGGGCGCGGTACAAGTACGAGATCCGCACGCAGGAGGGGAACGTGCTCCTGAAGACGGACCCCTTCGCGTTCCGAACAGAGGAGCCTCCGAAGACGGCCGGCATCGTCTTCGAGTCGAGCCACCGGTGGAGCGACGACGGCTGGATGGGGGAACGGCGCGCCTCCGAGCCGCACGCGGCGCCGATGTCCGTCTACGAGGTCCATCTCGGCTCCTGGCGCTGGAATCCCCTGGAGGGCAACCGGCCGCTCCGCTACGAGGAGCTCGCGGAC
This sequence comes from Gaiellaceae bacterium, assembly GCA_035640195.1. Taxonomy (GTDB): domain Bacteria; phylum Actinomycetota; class Thermoleophilia; order Gaiellales; family Gaiellaceae; genus DASQWP01. Next base: position 9,505 of record DASQWP010000211.1, read on the forward strand.
GAGCTGGCCGCCTACGTGCTCGACCTCGGCTTCACGCACGTCGAGCTCCTGCCCGTGATGGAGCACCCCTTCACGGGCTCCTGGGGGTACCAGGTCACGGGCTACTACGCGCCCACGTCCCGCTTCGGCTCCCCGGACGACTTCCGCGCCTTCGTCGACAGGCTGCACGCCCTGGGAGTGGGAGTGATCCTCGACTGGGTGCCGGCCCACTTCCCGCGGGACGACTTCGCGCTCGCGCGCTTCGACGGGACGGCGCTCTACGAGCACGAGGACCCGCGGCGCGGCGCTCATCCCGACTGGGGCACGCTCGTCTTCAACCTGGGCCGCACGGAGGTGCGGAACTTCCTTCTTGCGAACGCTCTCTTCTGGCTCGAGGAGTACCACGCGGACGGGCTTCGGGTGGACGCGGTCGCCTCCATGCTCTATCTCGACTACTCGCGGGAGGAGGGCGAGTGGATCCCGAACGCCTTCGGCGGCAACGAGGACCTCGACGCGATCGCCTTCCTGAAGGAGCTGAACGAGGTCGTCCACGAGCGCGATCCCGGAGTCGTGATGGCAGCGGAGGAGTCGACCGCGTGGCCCGGCGTCTCCCGACCGACCTACGTCGGCGGGCTCGGCTTCGGCTTCAAGTGGAACCTGGGCTGGATGCACGACACGCTCGACTACTTCCAGCGCGACCCGATCCATCGCCGCTTCCACCACCACCAGCTCACGTTCAGCCTCATGTACGCGTTCTCGGAGAACTTCGTGCTCCCGCTCTCGCACGACGAGGTCGTGCACGGGAAGGGCTCGCTGCTCGCGAAGATGCCCGGAGACGCCTGGCAGAAGCTCGCCAACCTGCGCGCGCTCTACGCCTACATGTGGGCGCATCCGGGCAAGAAGCTCCTGTTCATGGGCGCCGAGCTCGCGCAGGAGCGCGAGTGGAGCCACGACCGCAGCCTCGACTGGCACCTGCTCGAGCGGCCGGGGCACGCGGGGGTGCAGGCGCTCGTGCGCGACTTGAACCGGCTCTACCGGGAGGAGCCGGCGCTCTGGGAGGTCGATTTCGATCCCGAGGGATTTCGCTGGCTCGAGCCGAACGACGCGGCCGCGAACGTGGTCGCGTTCGCGCGCTACTCGCGTGCCGGGCGGCCGCTCGTCTGCGCGTGCAACTTCTCGCCCATTCCCCGGCCGGGCTACCGGCTCGGGCTGCCGCGGGGGGGCCGCTGGCGCGAGCTCCTGAACACGGACTCGGGGTACTACGGCGGCTCGGAGGTCGGAAACCTGGGCGGAGTGGAAGCGCGGGAGGACCGCTGGCACGAGCAGCCCTTCTCCGCTGAGGTGACGCTGCCGCCGCTCGGTGTCGTCTGGCTGGTCCCGGAATGACGCCGGCCTCGCTAGGGAGGTTTGAGCCGAGCGCGGATGGGCATCATTCTAAGTTCGTACCCGTATCCAACGCGAAAGGGGATTCACCCACGTGCTAGCCCTGACTCAGAACGCAGTCGAAGCGATTCACGCGATCAAGGCCTCCTCGGACGAGGTTCCGGACGAGGCGGGTCTGCGCATCTCCGCGGAGGCGAGGGAGGCGGAGGAGACCTCTCTGCATCTGGCCATCGTCCCGGCGCCGGCCGAGAGCGACGTCGTCGTCGAGGCCGAAGGGGAGCAGATCTTCCTCGGGCCGGAAGTGGCCGGCTTCCTCGACGACAAGGTGCTCGACGCCCAGATGGACGAGGGTCGCGTCAACTTCGCCATCGCTCCGCAGGCGGCGGGCGAGGACAACCGCCCGGCCTTCTAGCCGGAGAAAGCCCGCCTGCCGGTAGCATCGCCGGTCGTGCTCTCGGCGGGCAGGCACATAAGCGAGCGCCTGGGCGCGACCCCCCGGGACGACGGGAGCGTCGCCTTCCGGGTCTGGGCACCCGGGCGCTCTGCCGTGGCCGTTCGGCTCCGAGACGACGAGCACGAACTGGAGCGGGCCGACGACGGCTTCTGGGAGGCCGCCGTCGCCGCGGCCCCCGGCGACGACTACGTCTACGTCCTCGACGGCGGGGAACGTCGTCCCGATCCCTGCTCGCGCTTCCAGCCGGAAGGCGTCCGGGGCCCCTCGCGGATCGTGGACACGGCCGCATTCGAATGGGCGGACGACGACTGGGACGGACTGGGGCTCGACGAGCTCGTCGTCTACGAGCTGCACGTCGGGACGTTCACCGACGACGGCACCTTCGACGCGGTGGTCCCGCATCTTCGCGAGCTTCGGGAGCTCGGGGTGACCGCGATCCAGCTGATGCCCGTCGCCACCTTTCCCGGGAACCGCGGCTGGGGATACGACGGCGTCTACGCCTACGCTCCGCATCCCGCCTACGGCGGCCCCGAGGCGCTCGCCCGGCTCGTGGACGCGGCGCACCGGGAGGGCCTCGGGGTCCTCCTGGACGTCGTCTACAACCACCTCGGCCCCGGCTCGGAGGCGATCGGCGCCTTCGCCCCCTACTTCACGGACCGTCACGAGACGCCGTGGGGAGCCGCGATCGACTATGCGCAGGACGGGGTGCGCGAATGGGCGATCCAGAACGCCTGCGCCTGGGTGCGCGACTACCACGTGGACGGGCTCCGTCTCGACGCGGTCTTCGCCGTCTACGACGACGGTCCCCGCCACGTCCTCGCCGAGCTCGCGGAGCGCGTGCACGAGGAGAATCCGCACGCTCTCGTCGTCTCGGAGACGCACGTGGACGACCGCCGCCCGCTCGAGGAATGGGGGCACGACGCGCAGTGGTCCGACGAGCACCACCACGCGCTGCACGTGCTCCTGACCGGGGAGCGGGAGGGGTACTACGAGCCCTACGGGAAGGTCGAGCAGCTTGCCCGCGCCCTCCAACGGCCCGAGCGGGAGCGCCTCGTCGCCTATGCCCAGAACCACGACCAGGTCGGGAATCGGGCCGCGGGCGATCGGCTCACGCGCGAGCAGCTCCGGGTGGCCGCCCATTGCACGCTCCTCTCGCCTTCGACGCCGCTCCTCTTCATGGGCGAGGAGTACGGCGAGGAGCGGCCGTTCCGGTTCTTCACCGACCACCTCGATCCGGTGGTCGCCGAGGCGACCCGCCGAGGCCGTCGCGAGGACTTCGCCGGCTTCCGCGGCTTCGCCGCCGAGGACGTTCCCGACCCGCAGGATCCGGGCACGTTCGAGAGCTCCAGGCTCGCTCCCGAGCGCGGCGACGCCGACCTCCGGGAGTGCTACCGGGAGCTACTGAGGCTGCGGCGGGACCTGCCTCCGGAAGTCGAGATCGAGTTCAGCGAGGAGCCGCGCCGCCTGCGCCTGCGGAGAGGCGAGCTCGAGCTCGCCGTCGACTTCGACCGCCTGAGCGTGGAGATCCGCCGGTGACGGTCTGGCCCGGGCGGCCCTTCCCGCTCGGGGCGGCATGGGACGGGCGGGGGACCAACTTCTCCCTTTTCTCCGAGCACGCCGAGAGGGTCGAGCTCTGCCTCTTCGACGGGGAGGACCGCGAGACCCGCCACGAGCTCAGGGAGCGGACGGCGTTCAACTGGCACGGCTATCTCCCCGGCATCGGGCCCGGCCAGCGGTACGCCTACCGCGTCCACGGGCCCTACGAGCCCGAGGCCGGTCATCGCTTCAACGCAGTCAAGCTCCTCGTCGACCCGTACGCGAAGGCGATCGAGGGGCCGGTCCGTTGGGAGGCTGCGAGTGTGTTCCCCTACGTCCCGGGCGGAGAGGACGCCGACCTCTTCCCCGACGACGAGGACGACGCCGACGCGATCCCCAAGTGCGTCGTGGTCGATCCGCACTTCGACTGGGAGGACGACGCGAAGCCCGAGACGCCGTGGCACGACACGGTCATCTACGAGGTGCACGTCCGGGGCTTCACGAAGCTCCATCCGGGCGTGCGCGAAGACCTGCGAGGCAGCTTCGGCGGGCTCGCCTCGGAGGGGGCGATCGACTACCTGAATTCGCTCGGGATCACCGCGGTCGAGCTCCTGCCCGTGCACCACAATGCGGACGAGCACCACCTCGTCGAGAAGGGGCTGACGAACTACTGGGGCTACAGCTCGGTCGGCTTCCTCGCCCCGCACGCGCTCTACAGCGCCACCGGCCGGCGCGGCGAGCAGGTGAAGGAGTTCAAGGGGATGGTGAAGGCGCTCCACCGCGCGGGGATCGAGGTGATCCTCGACGTGGTCTACAACCACACGCCGGAGGGCAACCACCTCGGGCCGATGCTCTCCTTCCGCGGCATCGACAACAGCTCCTACTACCGGCTCATGCCCGACGAGCAGCGCTACTACATGGACTTCACGGGGACGGGCAACAGCCTGAACCCCGTCCATCCGAGCGTCCTCCGCATGATCATGGACTCGCTTCGCTACTGGGCGGTCGAGTGCCGCGTGGACGGCTTCCGCTTCGACCTCGCCTCGGCGCTCGCGCGCGAGTTCTACGAGGTCGACCGGCTGTCGGCGTTCTTCGACACGATCCACCAGGACCCGGTGCTCTCGCAGGTGAAGCTGATAGCGGAGCCCTGGGACGTCGGGCCCGGCGGCTATCAGGTCGGCAACTTCCCCGTCCTCTGGACGGAGTGGAACGGCCTCTACCGCGACACCGTGCGCGACTTCTGGCGCGGGGAGGCCGGCCTGGCCGACTTCGCCTCCCGTTTCACGGGCTCGAGCGACCTCTACGAGCGCGACGGGCGCAGGCCCTTCTCGTCCATCAACTTCGTCACAGCCCACGACGGCTTCACGCTCGCCGACCTCGTCTCCTACGACGAGAAGCACAACGAGGCGAACCTGGAGGAAAACCGCGACGGCACGGACGACAACCGCAGCTGGAACTCGGGGGCGGAGGGGCCGACCGACGACCCGGAGGTGCTCGCGCTCCGCGAGCTCCGGCAGCGGAACTTCATCGCCACGCTCTTCCTCTCGCTGGGCGTGCCCATGCTGCTCGGCGGCGACGAGCTCGGGCGGAGCCAGGGCGGAAACAACAACGCGTACTGCCAGGACAACGAAATCTCCTGGTTCGACTGGTCGCTCGACGAGCGGCAGGAGCGGCTGCTCGCCTTCACGCGGCGGGTGATCGCGCTCCGCCACGCGCACCCGGTCTTCCGGAGGGACGAGTTCCTGGCCGGGCAGGAGACGATGGGATCCGGCCTGCCCGACGTCTGGTGGTTCCGCCCGGACGGACGGCGCATGACGCGGCGCAACTGGCAGGACGGGGATGCGCGGGCCCTGGGTGTCTTCCTCAACGGCAGGGAGATCGGGCGGCAGACGCCCGAGGGCGAGCGGGTCAGCGACGACTCGTTCTTGCTCCTCCTGAATGCGCATCACGAGCCTGTTGCGTTCACACTGCCGCCGAGGCGCTTCGGGGCCCGCTGGGCGGTCGAGCTGGCGACGGCCCAGCCCGAGCGCCGCGACGAGGGCCCGACGGCGGCCGCGCGTGACGAGGTGGGCGTCGAGGCGCGCTCGCTCATCCTGCTGCGGCGCGCGTGAGGGCCACCTACCGCCTCCAGCTCGGGCCCGGCCTGGGCTTTCGCGAGGCCCGGGCGCTCGTGCCGTACCTCGTGGAGCTCGGCATCAGCCACCTCTACCTCTCGCCGTCGCTCCAGGCGCGCGCCGGCTCGACGCACGGCTACGACGTCGTCGACCCGACGCGGATATCCGAGGACCTCGGCGGGGAGGAGGCCTTCCGCGCGCTCTGCGCCGCCGGCCTCGACGTCGTCCTCGACGTCGTGCCGAACCACATGGCGGTCGGGGAGGAGAACCCGTTCTGGCCCGAGGCCTTCGACGTCGGCCGCCGCTTCTTCGACATCGACGAGCTCGGCGGCGTCCGCGTGGAGGATCCCGAGGTCTTCGAGCTGATGCACCGGAAGGTCCTCGAGCTCGTCCGCGACGGCGCCGTCCAGGGACTCCGCATCGACCACGTGGACGGGCTCGCCCGCCCCGGCGAGTACCTTCGACGGCTCGCGGAGCGCGGCGTCCAGCGCATCTGGGTGGAGAAGATCCTCCAGCCGGGCGAGGAGTTGCCCTCCTGGCCGGTCGAGGGCACGACGGGGTACGAGTTTGCGAACGAGGTCACGGCGCTCTTCGTCGATCCGGCGAGCGAGGAGCCCCTGACGAGCCTCTACGAGGAGCTGACAGGCGAGCGCCGTCCCTTCCGGGAGGTGGCGTACGAGGCCAAGCTCGAGCAGGCACGTACGACGTTCCGCCGCGAGGTCGAACGGCTGGCCGGGCTCGGCGAGATACCGGTCGAGGAAGTGGTTCGCCGCCTGGCCGGCCTCTCCGTCTACCGCACGTACCGCTCGGAAGCCTCCGGGAGCAGCGAGTTCGTCACCCGCTTCGAGCAGACGTCGGGGGCCGTCATGGCCAAGGGCGTCGAGGACACGGCCTTCTACCGCTACAGCCGCTTCGTTGCGCTCAACGAGGTCGGCGGCGACCCGGCGCGCTTCGGGCTCGCCCTCGAGCAGTTTCACCGCATGAACGCGAAGCGGGCCAAGCGCTTCCCCCTCCACCTCCTGACCACCACGACGCACGACACGAAGCGGAGCGGCGACGTCCGGGCGCGACTCGCCGCCCTGTCCTGGACGATGGACGAGTGGAGTGAGCGGATCCGGCGCTGGTCGGCGCTCGACGATCCGAACGAGAACTACCTGCTCTGGCAGACGCTCGTGGGCGCCTGGCCGCTCGAGCCGGAGCGTCTCGCCGCGTACATGGAGAAGGCGCTCCGCGAGGCAAAGGTCAACACGAACTGGATCGAGCCGAACGAGGAGCACGAGCGGCGTGTCCGCGAGGCGATCGGTGCCCTCTACTCTTCGCTGCCGAAGGACTTCGAGCCGTTCGCCGCCCGCGTCGCCGAGGCCGGCCGGCGAATAGCGCTCGGAATGACGCTCCTCAAGCTGACCGTGCCCGGCGTGCCGGACCTCTACCAGGGCGACGAGCTGGAGTTCCTCGCCCTCGTCGACCCGGACAACCGCAGGCCCGTCGACTGGGAGCGGCGCCGGCGCGCGCTCACGGACCCGCCGCCGAAGCTGCGGACGATCCTGGCGGCGCTCGACCTGCGCAGCCGCCGGCCGGGCGCGTTCTCCGGGTCGTACGAGCCGCTCGAAGCGGGCGACGAGGTGTGCGCGTTCGAGCGCGGCGGCCAGGTGCGGGTCGCCGTCCCGCTGAGGCCCAATGCTGTGAAGCCGAGCTTCCCCGGCTGGCGCGATCTCCTGCCCGGGCTTCCGGTCGGGCTCTACGAGCGGTAGCGTCTCGGGTGATGGAGCGGAAGCTGGCCGTCCTCGGAGCAGGCAAGGCGGGCGAGGCCCTCATCGCCGGCGTGCTCTCGGCCGGCTGGCGCACGGCGGAGGAGATCGTGGCGACGGCCCGCCACGAGGAGCACCTGGAGGACCTCGGCGAGCGCTACGGCATCGCGACGACGCTCTCCAACGTGGAGGCCGTTGAGGGGGCGGCGCTGGTGGTCATCGCAGTCAAGCCGCAGGACATCGAAGGGTTGCTCTCCGAGATCGCCGGCGCCGTCACCGCCGACCAGACCGTCCTCTCGATCGCCGCCGCGATCCCGACGTCGCTGATCGAGCGGCACCTGAGCGACAGGGTGCCCGTGGTGCGCGCGATGCCGAACACGCCGGTGACCGTCCACGAAGGGATGGCGGGCATCGCCGCCGGGACGTACGCCGAGGAGGAGCATCTCGCGCGTGCCGAGGAGGTGCTCGGCTCGGTGGGGCGCTCGGTGCGCGTCGACGAGGGCTACATGGACGCCATCACGGCCGTCTCGGGGTCCGGGCCGGCCTACTTCGCCCTCCTCGCCGAGTCGATGATCGAGGCGGGCATCCTCCTCGGCCTCTCGCGCGAGATCGCTACCGACCTCGTCGTCCAGACCATGCTGGGGACGGCGAAGCTCCTGCGGGACGAGAAGATGCACCCGGTGGAGCTGCGCGAGATGGTCACGTCGCCCGGCGGAACCACGATCGCGGCCATTCGCGAGCTCGAGCAGGCGGGCGTTCGCGCGGCGTTCCTCAACGCCATCCAGGCGGCGATGGTGCGCTCGAAGGAGCTAGCGGAGGGCGGGTAGGGGGTTGACGGCCGCTCCCCGGCGGCGGACCTCGAAGTGAAGGTGCGGTCCTGTGGCGTTGCCGGTCGCCCCGACGGCTCCGATTCGCTGGCCCCGGCGTACGCGCTGACCCACGCGAACCGACATGCGTGAGAGGTGCGCGTACCACGTCTGCACCCCGTGGCCGTGGCGGAGGACGACGAGGTAGCCGTAGCCGCCCGGGTTCCAGCCGACGGACCGGACGCGGCCCGCGCGCGCAGCGCGGACCCGCGCGCCGAAACCGGCCGGGAAGTCGACGCCGGTGTGGAAACGGTTCCCCCGCGGGCCGAAGCGGTCGGTGATCGGCGCCCGGATCGGATACGACACCGAGAGCGGCGAACGCGGTGGTCGAGCCCGCAGGGTGCGAAGCGTGACCGGGCCGGCGATGCCGTCCGGAAAGATCCCGCGCCAGCGCTGGTAGCGGCGCAGGGCGGAATCCGTCCTCGGACCGAACCAGCCGTCGATCGCGCCCGACGGGAAGCCGTGCCAGGCGAGCATGAACTGGAGGGAGGCGACGTCCGCGCCGCGCCGTCCTCGACGGAGCAGGCGGCTCCCGATCGTGCGGCGCCCGAAGCGTCCGAGCGCCTTGCGCGTTCGCGGGCCGGCGATCCCGTCCACGAGGAGGCCCGCCCGCCGCTGGAAGCGCCGGACGGCGGCCCTCGTCAGCGGGCCCTTGATGCCGTCGATCGTGCCGCCGTAGAGAGCGCGCGCGCGGAGGGTGACCTGGAGGCCTGCGACACCCGGCCGTCCCATGGCTTCGGCAACAGTGGGAAGGGCGAGAGCGGCCACGAGGACGAGCAGAGCGGTGAGCGCCCTGAAAGGCATGGACCAAGCCCATTCGCCCCCAGCCGTCCGACTCCTCGCCCCTCACACGACCCTTACAGCCGTGTCCCGGTGCCAGACACGGGGATAAGGCCTACAAGGACACGACGACGTCGGCGGCGCAGCCGAAGACGAGCGCCGCCGGCGCCTCGTTCCGGGGCACGCCGCGCAGGGACTCATGGGCGAGGTCGATCTCGATGCCGGGCCACTCGTCGAGACCGAGCGCCGCCGCGCCCTCGGAGGAGCCGATCTCGAGGAGCCGCTTCGGCGGGATGACGTTCCGGCGCAGCGCCTGCCGTCGGGCCGTGCCCTCGAGCTCCCGGAGCTCCTCGAGCGGGTCGATTCGCACGTTGGAGTCCGAGCCGATGCAGAGCGGGACGCCTCGCTCGAGCAAGCTCTCCAGGGGAGGGAAGCCGTCGCCGAGGTTGGCCTCGGTCGTGGGGCAGAGGCAAACCCTGGAGCCGGACTCCTTCAGGAGGTCGAGCTCGGGCTCGTTCGCGTGCGTCGCGTGGACGACCGTCGTGCGTGGCCCGAGGCACCCGGTCTCCGCCAAGAGCTCGATGGGGCGAAGCCCGTGCTCCTCGAGGCACTCCTCGATCTCGCGCGGCTGCTCGTCCGCGTGCACGTGCAGGACGAGGCTCTCGCGCTCGCCGTACCGCCCGATCTCCTCCAGCCACTCCCGCGGGCACGCGCGCGCGGAGTGGGGGGCGAGGCCAACGCGTACGCCCTCGCGCCCCAGCGCCTCGACCTGCTCGAGGTACTCGCCGACCGACTCCTGGCGGAAGCGCTCGAGGCCGCCGCGCGCGTAGGCGACTTGCAGGAGGACGAGCTCGATGCCCGCTTCGCGCGCCGCCTCCCGGGCCGCCCGTGCCTCCTCGAAGCCGACGTAGTGGAACTCGCCCACCACCGTGTACCCGGCCGCCCGCATCTCCCGGTAGGTGCGGGCGTAGTCCTCTCTGACCATGTCCGGGGCCAGGCCCCGGGCATGCCCCAACATGACGTCGCGCCACGCCCAGAAGTCGCCGCCCTCGGCACGCCCGCGCAGCGCGCGCTGAAAGGCGTGGCTGTGCGCGTTCACGAAGCCGGGAAGCGCCAGCCGGTCGGGCATTGCGGCGACGTTACCATTCTCCCTGGTATGGCGACTCGCGTCGTTCCGGTCCCGCTTGCGCACGTTCCGAACGCGCTCACCGTCGTGCGGCTCGCCCTCATCCCGGTCTTCGTCCTCCTCCTGCTCGCCGCCGACGGCGAGCGGAGCCTCGCGGCCGCGGTCGTCTTCGGGCTCGCCGGGATCACCGACCAGGTGGACGGCTGGCTCGCCCGCCGCTGGCGGGTGGAGTCCGAGTTCGGCAAGTTCGCGGACCCGCTCGCAGACCGGCTCATGATCGACGCCGCGGTCGTCCTCCTCTGGCTCGACGGCCGTCTTCCTTGGCCCGCGCTGGCCGTCATCCTCGCCCGCGACGGACTCCTTCTCGCGGGAATGCCCGCCGTCATGCGGCGCGGCTACGAGTTTTCCGTCAGCTTCCTGGGGAAGCTCGCCACCTGGGTGCTCTACGCCGCTCTCGTCGCCGTCCTCGTCACGAGCGAAGGGGCCGACTGGCCGCTCTGGCTCTTCTGGACCGGAGTCGGGATCGCCGTCGCGGCCGCCGTCGTTTACGTCGGCCGGGCGCTCGGAACCGTGAGAGCACCGTGAAGGCGGTCGTGATGGCCGGAGGCGAGGGCACGCGCCTTCGCCCCCTCACGTCGAACCAGCCGAAGCCGATGGTGCCCATCGTCGGCAAGCCCTGCATGGAGCACATCGTCGAGCTCCTGAAGGGGCACGGCTTCGAGGACGTGATCGTCACCGTCGCCTTCATGCCGCAGGCGATCCGGGGCTACTTCGGGGCCGGGGAGTCGCACGGCATCTCGATCCGCTACTCCGTGGAGGAGTCTCCAGCGGGCACGGCCGGCTCGGTGAAGCTCGCCGAGGAGGCGCTCGACGAGACGTTCCTCGTCATCTCGGGCGACGCCCTCTGCGACATCGACCTCGCCGACCTCGTCCGCTTCCACCGCGAGAAGGAGGCCGTCGCCACGATCGGCCTCGTGAGCGTCCCCGACCCGCTCGAGTTCGGCATCGTCGTGACCGACTCGGAGGGACGCATCGAGCGCTTCCTCGAGAAACCCTCGTGGGGCCAGGTCTTCACCGACACGATCAACACCGGCATCTACGTGCTCGAGCCGGAGGCGCTCAGGCGCATCCCGACGGATCGGCCGTACGACTTCTCCAAGGAGCTCTTCCCGCTCCTCCTCGAGATGGGCAGGCCGCTCTACGGCTACGTCGCCGAGGGTTACTGGCAGGACATCGGCAACCTCGACCAGTACCGGCAGGCCAACTTCGACGCGCTCGACGAGAAGGTGCGCCTGAACGTCTCGGGCATCCGGCTCCGGGGCAACGTGTGGGTGGGGGAGGGCGTCGACCTGGACGATCTCGACTCCGTCGAGGGCCCGGCCTTCATCGGCGACAACGCGCGGATCGCCGCAGGCGCGACCGTGGGCGCGCACTCGGTGCTCGGCGCCAACGTGACCCTCCGCCCCGGTGCGCGCACCGCCCGCTCCGTCGTGGACGCATCGACACACATCGGCCAGAGCGCGCTC
>DASQWP010000212.1:0-2330 GCA_035640195.1 Gaiellaceae bacterium
GTGACGTTACCGGCGAATGAGACGTACCACCCGTGCTCGAGAGCGGGTTCGAGCAGGGTGCTCGAGGAGAAGCAGTGGAGGACGACGGGCACGTGAGCGGGCACGTTGCCGAGCGCCTCGACTGTCTCGGCCTCGGCGGCCCGCGAATGGACGACCAGTGGCTTGCCGAGCTCGGCGGCCAGCCCGATCTGCGCCCGGAAGAGCGCGGCCTGCCGGTCCCGCGGGGCGTAGTCCCGGTAGTGGTCGAGCCCTGTCTCGCCGACGGCGAGCGCCTTCGGGTGCTCGAGGAGCCGCCGCAGCTCCGCGAGCTCCGCCTCGCCGGCTTCCCCGGCCTGATGGGGGTGCAAGCCGAGCGCCGCGAAGACGCCTTCCTCGCGCTCGCAGATCGCCAGGGTGCTCCGGCAGGAGTCGATCCCCGTGCCGACCGCGACGATCCGCGTGACTCCTGCCTCGCGGGCGCGCTCGACGACCCCGGACGCGTCCTCGTACGCGTCGAGGTGCGCGTGGGTGTCGATCACGCCGCCGCGGCGGCCTGCTCCATGCGGGCGAGCTCCTCGGCCACGACGGTCTCTGGATCCAGCTTCCTGAAGAGGGGTCGCGGCGCGGCGATCCGCTGTCCGGCAGGAAGCTTGCTCGGCTCCCAGCGCCCGGCCCAGCTTCCGTAGTCCCCCGTGAGGACCTCGTGAGGATCCTCCTCGCCTCCCTCCTCTCGAAACTCGAGGGGGCCGGCGAGCAGATCGTCGTAGCCGAGCAGCTCGTGCAGCGTCTGACAAGTGAACGGAAGGAAGGGCGTCAGCCAGATCTTCACGTTGTCGATCGCCCGCAGCGCCACATAGAGAACCGTTCCCGCACGCTCGCGGTCCGTGGCGATCGCCTCCCAGGGCGCCTGTGCGTGGAGGTACTGGTTGGCCCTGTCGACCCAACCCATGACGTCGCGCATCGCCTGGCGGAACGCCGCGCCCTCGATCAGGCTTCCGATATGGGCGAAATCGCGCTCGAGAACATCGAGGAGGCCGCGATCGGCCTCCGTCAGGGGTCCGGGCTCCGGGACGCAGCCGAAGTGGCGGTGGGCGCTCGTCAGCGTGCGGTTGACGAGGTTCCCCCACTTGCCGATGAGCTCGTCGTTGTTCCGCCGGACGAACTCCGCCCAGGTGAAGTCCGTGTCCTGCGTCTCGGGCCCGGCGGCGGTCAGGAAGTAGCGCAACGGGTCGGGGTCGTAGCGACTGAGCACGTCCTTGACGTAGATCACGACCCCGCGGCTGGAGCTGAACTTCCGCCCCTCCATCGTCAGGTACTCGCTCGAGACGACGTTGTAGGGAAGCTCGAGGCGTCCTCGACCGGCGCCCAGGTCCCCGCCTTCCCCGTATCCGAGGAGCATGCTCGGCCAGATGACGCTGTGGAAGACGATGTTGTCCTTGCCCATGAAGTAGTAGTGCTTCGCGGCGGGGTTCTGCCACCAGGCGCGCCAGGCGTCCGGGTCGCCTAGGTTCAGCGCCCACTCGACGCTCGCCGAGAGATAGCCCGTGACAGCGTCGAACCAGACGTAGATGCGCTTGTCCTCGCGCTCCGCGAAGCCGGGGACCGGGATTGGCACGCCCCAGTCGAGATCGCGGGTGATCGGCCGAGGCTTGAGGTCGTCCAGGAGCTTCAGGGAGAAGTTCCGCACGTTCGGCCGCCAGTGCTGCTGTCGACCGATCCATTCCGCCAGCTGCTCCGCGAACGCCGGAAGGTCGAGGAAGAGGTGGCTCGTGTCCCTGAAGACAGGTGGCTCACCGTCGGTTCGCGAGCGTGGGTCGATCAGGTCGACGGGATCGAGCTGGCGTCCGCAGTTGTCGCACTGATCCCCTCGGGCCTCCGGATAGCCGCAGTGGGGGCACGTCCCCTCGATATAGCGGTCCGGCAGCGTATGGCCGGTGGAGGCCGAGAAGGCTCCGCGCATGGTCCGCTCGACGATGAACCCCCGGTCGTAGAGCGTCCGAAAGACGTCCTGGACGACGCGGTAGTGGTTTCGCGTCGTCGTCCGTGTGAAGAGGTCGTACGAGAGACCGAGCCGCCGCAGGTCTTCGCGGATGACGTGGTTGAACCGATCGGCGAGGGCCCGCGGCGACACGCCCTCCTTGTCCGCGGCGACCATCACGGGCGTCCCGTGCTCGTCCGTTCCGCTCACCATGAGGACGTCGCTTCCCTTGAGCCGGTGGTAGCGGGCAAAGACGTCCGAGGGGACGCCGAATCCTGCGACATGGCCGATGTGGCGGGGGCCGCTGGCATAAGGCCAGGCGACCGCTACGAGGATGCGCTCGCGGTTCGTCGCGCTCACGGACGCCCATCAT
>DASQWP010000213.1:0-5714 GCA_035640195.1 Gaiellaceae bacterium
CATGGCGCGGTCGTGCGGAAGCGACTTCACGTGCTCGCGCAGGAGCCGGAAGGCGCGATTTCGGTCTTCCTCCATCCTCACGGGCAGGTCGCCGAGCGGCGTGGAGAGCACGGCCCCGCGACCCAGGAGGGACGCGTAGAGCCGGTCCCACCAGAAAGCCCTTCCCGGCTCGTCCGGATAGGCCGTCGGCACGAAGAGGGTCAGCGGGATCCCGTGGCGCCTCATGATGGGCCAGGCGTGCTCCGCCACGTCCCGGTAGGCGTCGTCGAACGTGACCATCACCGACCGGGCCGGGGGCGAAGCCTCTCCCCGGCGGACTGCCAGGAGCTCGGAGAGCGACAGGAGCCGATGGTTCCTCGCGAGGAAGCGCATCTGCTCCTCGAACTCCTCCGGCGTCGCGCTGATCAGCCCGGGATAGAGGTGCGGCGTGCGCGCCGGCTCGTCGACGCGGTGGTAGGTGAGGACGGCGAGCGTACCGGGGCGCGGCCTGGCCGCGCGCTCGAGGAGCGTGACGAAGCGCGAGAAGCCCGGGCGCCGCGATGCCCGCGAGACGGTCCGCCTGAGCACCGCCCTACCGTCCATCGGCGACCTTCCGGCGCAGCTTGGAGGCCACGCCCGCGATCTCCACCAGGCCCGGACGCGGATCGTGGCGGGAGAGGACGTCGAACCCGTCCGCCGGCGAGAGCAGCCGGAGCCCGGCCGCCATCGCCTCCCGACGCCGCGGCGGCGGGAGGAAGGGAAAGCGCCGCTTCCTCCGGAGGGCCGAGGCGATCCAGAGCACCTCCAGGTCGAGGTTCCGCGAGCGGACGCCGACCTCGTAGGACGTGTCCGCGCCGTTGCCGTTCTCGGGAGGGCCGGAGAGGTAGAGCTCCGCCAGCCGGGCGGGGAAGTCCATTCCGCTCTTCACCGCCAGGGGCAGCGAGCCCCAGATCCGGCCGTTGATCTCCATCAGCTTCGGGCCCTCGCGGCCGACCTTGAACTCCACCATCGCCAGGCCCGTCCACTCGAGCGCGGCGAGCATCCGAACGGACTGCTCGTAGAGGTCGGAATCGAGCTCGACGCTCTCGCGAAACGAGCTCGCCCCGCCGGTGATCGGCACCTCCCGCAGCCGCCGGTGCTGGAAGGCCGCCAGCGGACGCCCCCCGTGCAGCAGGAGCTCGACGCCGTGCGCCTCCCCCGGGTAGTACTCCTGGAGCAGGACCTCGCACCGGCCCTCGAAGCACTTCATCTGCTCCGCGAGCCCCTCGGCGTCGCGCGCGTAGCCGACCTCGTAGGCCTCGATCCCCCGGCCGTTGCGGTTGAGCCGCGAGGCCCGAGGCTTGAGCACGACGGGCCAGCCAAGCGCCGCCGCCGACTCGAGGGCCTCCGCGGCCGTCGCGACCAGAGCGGTCCGCGGCGCGGGCACGCCCAGCTCGCGCGCCAGGTCGAGCGTGGCGAGCTTGTCCGCCGCTCTCGCCAGCGCTTCGGGCTCCGGCAGGGCGAGGGCGCAGATGCCCTCGAACGCCGCGCGGGCCTCCGAGAGCGGCAGGACGATCTCCTCCGTGACCGGGACGATCAGGTCGACGTGCAGGTTCCAGGCCGCTTCCCGCAGCGCCTCGACCGCACGGTGCGGAGCAGCTTGCGGCGGCGGGTAGCGCAGGCGCTCGGACGTGTAGCGCGAGTAGAAGCCGGGGCTCCGCGCGTGCGAGTCGGCCGCCACCACGTGGAAGCCGCGCTGCCCGAGCGAGCGGATGATCGAGACCGCGGCCCCGCGGCCCGCATCTGTCACGAGGACGCGCGCTGCCGGCTGCCGGGGGCTATGCACCGGCCCGCACCTCGAGCGTCTTTCCGGCCGAGAAGGCGTCGATGAGCCCGACCACGTCCCGCGTGACGTCCTCGAGGGGACGGCTCGCGTCGACCACGTGGAAGTGCTGCATGACCCGCTCCAGCGCCAGGTAGTCGCCACGCCGCCGCGCAAGCGATTCGAGCGTTCCCTCGCCCTTGCGCGCGAGCAGGGCTTCGGCGGGCGCGTCGAGGTAGATGACCAGGTCCGGCCGGGGGTAGAAGCGGCGGAGTGCGAAGCCGTGAAGTCGCCTGGCGAGCGAGCGCTGCCCGTCGCCGGCCACGTCGTAGACGTAGTAGTCCGCGAAGAAGTGCCGGTCGAAGACGACGATCGCCCCCCGCCTCAGGTGGAGCGTGGCCAGGAGCTGCCGGTGCCACTCCTCGGCCAGCCGGTTCGCGAGTCGCAGGAGCGACCTCGCGGTGGAAGAGACGCGCCTGATGCCCTGCGGAGGCGCCTGCCGGGATTGCCGAGGGTCCGGCGGGCCACCCGTGTCGGGCTGCGCCCCTCGCATCCGCTTGACGGCATGCGCCAGCCGGGTCGTCGGCAAGAGGTGGTTGCTGGCGTCGGGGTTCACGCCCATGTACAGGTACTTGACCGGCACGTCCAGAGAGCTCTCGAGGGTCCGCGCAACGGTCGTCTTCCCCGCCCCGTCCGGGCCGATCAGCGCGACGGTGAACACCGGCTTCACCATGCCCCGCCCTGCACGCGGCCGACTCGACGAGGAGTCGGCCGCGCGCGAAGGGCGTACGCCACGGGCCCCGGGGTGAATGCTCATGCTCTCAACCGTCCATCTCAGCAATGGGGCCTCATCGCGTCGAAGAGGGACGGGAGCGAAACCGGATATGGGTGATGGACCGCGTAGCAGGCCTTCCCTGCCAGGACGCGCTGCAGGCTCTCGCGCTCGAGCTGCTCCGCTTCCTCGATGATCGGATTGAGCCGACCTGGGAACGCGAAGCGGAATTTGAGGTAGTAGCTCAGGAAGTCCAGCCGCTCGTGCTGGTGCGAGAAGACCATCCGGCGCGCGACCTCGAGCGGATCGACCTGCTCCACGGTCACGTCGGGCGCTTCGTGGCTCGCGAGGAAGAACAACCGGTCGAACGGCGCGGAGAGCGTGCCGAGTCTGGGTGCGAACAACCTCTCCGGCGGGATGTCGACGAAGAGCTGCCGGCGCAGGAGAGGCGCGAGCCGCGTGAGGGCTCGCACGGGCGCGAGGCCGCTCGCGCCCGTTGCCGCAAGCGAGCTCGCCTGGGCGACGACCGATCTGATTGCTGCGAGTCGGGCGCGGTCGCCCGTCCGCAGCAGGGCCCGATACCGGGGCAGTTCCCGAAGGTGCCAGTCCCACAGCCGGATCGGCTCGGGGATGCCGTGGACGCGCTCTCCGTCCGGGCTCACGTAGACCCACTCGTCGCCGACGTACTCGGCGCCGCGGCTCGCGAACGCGAGCAGCGCCTCGGTCTTCCCCCCTTTCGACCATCCGGTCGCGACCACGCCGGTGCCCTCGTAGACGAAGGCGGAGGCATGGAGAGGAGCGGCGCCGCGCCGCAGAACGGTCAGGTTGACGATCGGGATCAGCAGCGGCACGGCGGCGAGGCCGTGCTCGCACACGATCTCGCAGCGCCCGCCCACCTCCGCGAAGCCGACTCGGACCTTCGCCGGCGTCTTGTGCTTGCTGCGCAGGACGAGGAAGGAGTCGTCCGTGAAGCCGGCCTCCCCCGGGCCGAGATAGCGCAGCCGCGAGGACGTCGTGAGGCGATCGACGAAGCGGATGACGATGTCCGGCTCGCGGTCGAGCGGTGCTTGGATGGGGCCGAGCTGCCGGGCGACGGCCGCCGCGTCCTTCGGAGAGGGGTCGACCAGGCGGATCCCGGCGAGGCCGTGGAGGTCGTAGTCGATTTGGCGCGGGTCGGCGCTCGGGGGAGCGCCGAGCGGGAATCGCTCCTCGACCGTCCTCGCTCGCGTCCGCGTGACCATGGCTAGACGCCGGACCGCCTCAGGACGGCCGGGACGGTCTTCAAGAGAATCGCGAGATCGAGCCGGAGCGAGCGGCTCTCGATGTACTCGATGTCGATTCGGAGGCGCTCGTCGAACGTCGTCGCGTTGCGCCCTTTCACCTGCCAGAGGCCCGTGATCCCGGGCGTGACCTCCAGCCGGTACGTGTGCCAGAGGCTGTAGGTGCTCGGTTGGAACGACGTCGGGCGCGGCCCGACGAGGGACATCTCCCCGCGGAGGACGTTGATGATCTGCGGAAGCTCGTCCAGGCTCGACTGGCGCAGAAGCTTCCCGACACGCGTGATGCGCGGATCGTTCGGGATCTTGAAGTCGGGAGGCGGCAGGACGTTGAGGTGGGCGAGGGCCGCCTTCAGCTCCTCGGCGTTGCGCACCATCGTCCGGAACTTGAACATCCGGAAGCGCCCTCCGTCCCGGCCCGTGCGCTCCTGGGCGATGAGGATCGGCCCGGGCGTGTCGAGCCGGATCGCAAGCGCGCAGACGAGGAAGAGCACGAGCAGGAAAGGCAGCGCGAGCAGGCAGAACGTCAGGTCGAACAGACGCTTGACGGGAAGGTATGGCCCGCTAACCGGCGGCATGGGGAGCGGGGTTCTCCGGGTTGGGGATGGTGAGCCCCGCCGGAACGTCGTTGACTTCGACCGGGGGCGCAGCCGGCGCAGCCGGCCGCACGCTCGCGCTGCCGAGGGCCGCGAGGAGCGCTCCCTTCGACACGCCGTCGTCCGGGAACGCCGCGACGGCGGCCTCCCAGCCCGGAATGAGAAGGGACAGCGGCTCGCCGATCCTGTCGAGCATGGACTCGGCCATCGCCCGGCCGCCCTCGGGGAGGAGCACGTAGAGGTCTTCCCCGTCGGGCCAGACCAGGTCCAGCCTGCGGAGCAGGACGCTCAACATGAGCGCTCTCTGCTCGAGCTCCGCTCGCCGCTGTTCGTGCTCCCGGCCGGAGACGGGCTTGGACGTCGCCCGAGAAGTCAGGCGAACGACCGAGAAGCTACGCCCATAGCGCCGGCTGCGATCGATCTCGCGCTGCAGGTCTTCCCAGGAGCTCAGGTGGAGCAACTGCCTGCGTCTCAGCACCCGCTGGCTCGGCCGAGCAGCCGTTCGGGCCCGCGCGCTCCGCAGGCGGGATAGCGCCCCGGCCGTGGTGTGGCCGTTCTGCCCGTTCGCCGAGAACGCCGGGTCCGCATACCGTTCGTTCGGCGAGGCGTGCTGTCCTTCCGCAGGCTTCGCCCCGTTCTTTCTTTGGTCGAACCAGGCCCTTCTCACTTCAGATCCTCCCCGTTCGTCTCCCCTACTCCGGCCCAGGGTCATGCCCGGGCGGAGCCCAACGTCTAGCGGGGAAGGGCTAGCCGGGGCGCTTGAGCTGGAGAACGAGCGCCGTCGGCCGCATCAGCTCGACCGAGAGCGAAAGCACGCGGCTGAGGAGCGGCGGCCCAAGGATCAGAAGGGCGAACAGCAAGGCCAGCAATCCGGAGGAGCCGCCCGCCGAAGCAGCTCCGGACCCTCCGGCGACGCCGCTCGGCGTCGGCGCCGACGACGATGGGTGCGACGGCACCTTGATGGTCTTCAGCGCGGCCGGCTGCGGGCTTTCGGACTGACCGTCGACGAATACGAGCGAGGACCCCTCCGCCAAGGCCATCGACTTGGTCGCGGCGGGCTCGAACCCGAGCCTCTGGGCGTCCGAAGCAGGCGGCAGCGCCGGGAGAGCCGGAAGATCCGGCGGGGCAGGGGGCGCCGAAGGGGTCGACGGGACCACGACGATCGAGCCCATTGGGAGCGGGCCGGCGTCGACCCCGCCCGCTGCCGGCGAATCCGAGGGCGCCGGCGGCGGGGGCGGTGGCGGCTCCTGCGGGAGCGGCGCGACGGGAGCCGGCGCGATAGGCGCCGG
>DASQWP010000214.1:0-11067 GCA_035640195.1 Gaiellaceae bacterium
GGTGGTCGTGGCGCGGCCGCGGCGAGTCGACGCCCTCGCAGACGGCGTGGGCTCTGCTCGGGCTCGTGGCGGCCGGCGAGGCGCGCTCCGCGTGCGCCGGCCGCGCCGCGGAGTGGCTCTGCGAGCGGCAGCGGGCCGACGGCGACTGGGCCGAGGATCACTTCACCGGAACCGGCTTCCCGCGCGACTTCCTCATCAACTACCACCTCTACCGCACGGTCTGGCCGGTCATGGCGCTCGGCCGGCTACGGAAAGCCCTCGCGGAGTGAGGATCTACGTCTCGGGGGCGTCCGGGTTCGTCGGGAGTCACGTCGCCCGCGAGCTCCGCGAACGCGGCGCGGAGGTGCACGACGAGCGGATCGATCTCCTGGACCGGACCGGGCTCGAGCACGCCGTCGAGGGCTGCGAGGCGGTCGTGCACGTCGCCGCGCTCTACAGCTACGACGCGCGCCCCGAGCTGATCGAGCAGGTCAACGTCGAAGGCACCCGCAACCTGCTCGAGGCGGCCGCCCGCCGCGGTGTCCGCCGCTTCGTGCACACGAGCACCGCCGGCACCTGCGGGCCGGTTCCCGGGCGCCCGGCCACGGAGGACGACGCGCCGCCCGCGTGGGAGCTCTCCGTCCCCTACAAGCGCACGAAGCTTGCGGCCGAGCGGCTCGCGCTCGAGGCGGGCGCCGTGGTCGTCAACCCGACGACGCCGGTGGGGGAGGGGGACCGCAAGCCGACGCCGACCGGACGCATGATCGCCGGCGTCGCGACGGGACATATCCGCGGCTACGTCGCCACGACCGGGCTGAACGTCGTGGACGTCCGCGACGTCGCCCGCGGGCACGCGCTGGCGCTCGAGCGAGGTGATCCGGGCGAGCGCTACCTGCTCGGCGGCGCCGACCTCGCTCTGGAGGATCTCTTCGCCGCGGTCGCCGGCCTGGCGGGGCGGCCCCGCCCTCGCCTGCGCGTTCCGTATGCTGTTGCCCTGGCAGCAAGCAAAGCAGGCATCGTCAACCCCGACGAGGTGAAGCTGGCCCGCTTACCCATGTATTTCTCCTGGGAGAAGGCACGGAGTAGACTCGGCTACGCACCCGGCCCGGTCGAGCCAGCGCTCGCGCGCGCGGTCGCCGAGGCACTCTCGCGAAACGGGAAGGGAGGAGCATGAAGTTTCCGCTGCGCAGCACCGTCCAGATCGGCCGGTACGTGGCGTCGCAGAAGGGCAACGACCGCTACCCGCTCGTGATCATGCTCGAGCCCACCCTCGGCTGCAACATCGCCTGCATCGGGTGCGGGAAGATCCGCGAGTACGAGTCGAACAAGGCTCGGCTGACCGTGGAGGAGTGCCTGCACGCGGCCGTCGAGTGCCCGGCGCCCGTCATCTCCGTCTGCGGCGGCGAGCCCTTGATCTTCAAGGGCATCGAGGACGTGGTGGCCGGCTTCCTCGAGATGAAGCGCAACATCCAGCTCTGCACGAACGCCCTCCGGCTCGTTGACATGCTGCCCCGGTTCGAGCCGAACCCGCGGCTCACTTTCGTCGTCCACCTGGACGGCATGCAGGAGATCCACGACTACATCTGCGACTACCCGGGGCTCTGGGAGATCGCCGTGGACGCGATCAAGGCGGCGCGGGAGGGCGGCTTCCGCGTGACGACGAACACGACGATCTTCAAGGAGACGGACGTCGAGGACGTGCTCGCGATGATGGGCTACCTCACCGACGAGGTCGGCATCGACGGAATGCTTGTGGCTCCCGGGTACCAGTACTCGCAGATCGATCCCAACCTGACGATGACGAGGGCCGAGCACGAGGAGAAGTTCAGCCTGATTCGCGACGGTGTGCGCCGCCACGGGTACAAGTGGCTGGCGAGCCCCGTCTACCAGGACTTCCTCACCGGCGACCGCAAGCTTCCCTGCGCCCCGTGGGGGTCGGTTACGCGCAATCCGTATGGGTGGAAGGGCCCCTGTTACCTCCTCACCGACGGCATCTTCCCCACGTACGAGGCGCTGCTGAACGGGATCGAGTGGGAGCGCTACGGGCCGGGGAACGACCACCGCTGCGAGCACTGCGGGATCCACTCCGGCTTCGAGCCGTCCGCGACCGTCGCGACGACCGAGAGCGTGAAGGAGACCGTACGGAGCCTCGCGTGGACGCTCCGCTAGTAGGAGTCGCGGAAAGTGCTGCGCACTTTCCGCGAGAAGGGGTTGCTCCCCTGACGCTCGTTTGTGCGTTGGCCGTCGAGGAGCAGGCGGCGGCTCGAGGCGGTGCCCGCAGCCGACGCGTCGGCTTGCGCGCCGGCGGCGCTTTGCCTGACGGCGCGCTCGTCAGCTTCGGGCTTGCGGGCGCACTCGTTCCCGGGCTGGAGCCGGGAACGCTCCTGTCGGCGCGGAAGATCGTCGACGCGGAAGGCGCGACGCTCTGGGAAGGGGAGCCGCTTCCCGTCCCGGGCGCGCTCAGGGCCGTCCTCTGTGGCGCCCGGGAGGTCGTGGACGAGCCGGCCGCCCGACAGGCGCTCGCCGAGCGGACGGGCGCGGTCGCCGTTGACCTGGAGAGCGCGCCGCTGGCCGGGACCGGTCGTCTCGCCGGCGCCGTGCGCGCCATCTCCGACACGCCTGCGCGGCCCGTCGGCCCCCTGGCCGCCGCCGCGCGGCCGGACGGGCGGACCGACTGGGTGGTCGTCGCCCGCTCCTTCCTCACCCAGCCGCGGCAGAGCTTGCTGGCCGCGCTCGGAGCACGACGGGCGCTCGCCTCACTTCGCCATGCGGCCGCAGCCCTTCGGCCGGAGGCTCTCGGTGGCTAAACGGGTCCTCGTCGCCAGCCCACGAAGCTTCTGCGCCGGCGTCGTCCGCGCCATCGACATCGTCGAGAAGCTCCTCGACCGCCACGGGCCGCCCGTCTACGTGCGCCACGAGATCGTCCACAACGTCCACGTGGTCCGCGACCTGGAGGCGCGCGGGGCCGTCTTCGTCGACTCGGAGGAGGAGGTGCCCGAGGGCGCGCTCGTCGTCCTCTCCGCGCACGGGGTCGCCCCGCAGGTCTACGAGAGATGCGCCGAGCGCGGCCTCAAGGTCGTGGACGCCGTCTGCCCACTGGTCTCCAAGGTCCACGCGGAGGCCCGCCGCTACGCCGCCCGGGGTCACAAGATCGCCCTCGTCGGCCACGCCGGCCATGTCGAGGTCGAGGGGACGATGGGCGAGGCTCCCGACTCGATCGTCCTCGTGGAGACCCCCGAGGACGCCGAGAACCTCGAGCTCGAGGACGGCCAGCGGCTGGCGTACTTGACGCAGACCACGCTCTCCCTCGACGACACGGGGGACGTCGTCGCCGCCCTGCGCGACCGCGCTCCCGATCTCGTCGGACCGCCGTCGGCCGACATCTGCTACGCGACGCAGAACCGCCAGGACGCGGTCAAGCGGATCTGCGAGGAGGCGACCCTCGTGCTCGTGGTCGGCTCCCGAACGAGCTCGAACGCGAACCGGCTCGTCGAGGTCGCCCGGAGCCGTGGCGCCGAGGCCTACCTGATCGACGACGAGACCGATCTCGATCCGGGCTGGCTCGCCGGTCACGAGACGGTGGGCCTGACGGCCGGTGCGTCCTCGCCCGAGCTGCTCGTGGAGCGAGTCGTCTCGCGGCTCGCCGAGCTCGGCTTCACGGCGCGCGAGGACGTCGAGATCGCCCGCGAGGACGTCTTCTTCCGCCTGCCGGCCGAGTTGCGAGACTAGCGCGGCCGCAGAGCCTCGGCACCCCTTCGGGAGACGCCCGACCGGCCGGCAGGCGGACGTCGCGCCTAGCACGAGCCCCTGATTCACCCCGCTGCGCCCCAGTCAGTGCCCGCTACGCTCCGTCCGTGGCCACGGTTGCCTACCCGGGCCGCGACGGCGCGCACAGCGCCGCGGCGTGCGATCAGCTCTTCCCCGAGGGGGCGGAACTTGCGCCGTTGCCGAGCTTCACCGCAGTGGCAGAGGCGGCCGCGGAGCGTACGGTCGACTTCGGCGTCCTCCCGATCGAGAGCTCCCTCACGGGCCCGGTCAACGAGACGCATGACCTCCTGTATGGCTCGCCGCTTTCGATCACGAGCGAGACGATCCTGCCCGTTCGGCACTGCCTCGTCGGAGTCGAGCCGCTCCCGCTCGAGCGCATCCGGACCGTGCGCTCGCACCCGGCCGCGCTCGACCAATGCCGTCGACTCCTCGCGGCAATGCCTTGGGCGACGGCGATCGCAGCGGCGACGACCGCCGATGCGGCGCACGAGGTCGCCGAGCTCAGGGATCCCGCCGAGGCCGCCATTGCCAGCGAGCGGGCGGCCCGCGCGTACGGTCTGACCGTCATCGCCGGCGACGTCGGCGATCACCCGGAGGCGTACACGCGCTTCGTCGCCGTCGCGCCCTTCACGCGCCTCGACCGGGCAAGCGAGACCTGGCGAACGGCCTTCTCCTTCGTCACCGAGCACGAACCCGGTGCTCTCCACCGGGCGATCGAGCCGTTCGGGCGCCACGGCCTCGACCTCGTGCAGCTCGTCTCGCGGCCGATCCCGCAGACGGCCTGGCGCTACCGGTTCGACGCCGTGCTCGCCGGCCACCCCCTCGACCCGATCGTGAGCGAGGCCCTCGCGGAGGTCGTCCGCCTCACCCGCCACCTGACCGTCTTCGGGTCGTATCCGGCATATCGCTAGCGCGGGCCGGCTGAGGCCGGAGCCGGCCGCGGGCTAGGCTCCGGCCTCAGTTCGTCACGGTCTTCACGTCCTCGGTCGCCGGATCCACGACCGCCCGCACGATCAGGCTGACGGCGAACAGCAGGAGCACGACGAGGATGATCCAGACGATGAACCGCTTGACCCACGCGGCGACCGCTACGACCCAGTCTCGTAGGACCAGGTCCCGTTCCCGCGGACCCAGATCTTCACCCACGGGTACTCCCGTCGGATGCAGCCGATCCAGGGGAGGCAGTTATCGACCCGCCCCTGCCTGAAGGTGTAGTGCCCGCTCCTCGCATCTCGGCAGCACCAGCGGTAGAAGTAGCCCCTCGAGGCGATCACGCCCTTGTAGTCCCAGTTCGGGTCGACGTGAGACACGTACGTGGACGTCTTCACGGAAGTGACCCGCGGGTAGCTCCAGCACCAGCGCTTGACCTGGTGGAACTTGTAGACCACGAAGCCGAGCGCGCTGCGCCCGATTCGCGCGACGTCCACCGTTCGGCAGCCGGCCGCCGACTGCGCGGCCGTGCCCTTCGTGCGGACCTCGATCGCCCGCTCTGGCCCGGCCGCCGCCTGGGAGGGAAGGACGAGCGCTCCGGCGACGAGCGCCAGCCCGATCATTCTTCGCATGCATCGTGCACCTCCTTCCGGCCGTGTCGGTCGCGGGCTTTGCCGCGATCAACGTTACGCCGGAAAAGCGCAAAAAACTTCGGCTCTTTGGGACAGGTGTGTAACGAGACTGCCTAGGAGCTCGCCGGCGCGTGCAGCTCCTTCTCGAGCCGCGTGTGTTCGCGGGCGACGTGCATCCCGGCGCGTTCGTAGAGCTCCTTGGCGCCTGTCCGGTTCCAGGAGTCGACGACGAGGCCGATGTCGGGCCGGCCTCGTCGGTGGAACTCGCTCATCGCCTGCCGGAGGAGCGCCGTCCCGAGGCCGCGCCTCCGCCACGCCCGGCCGACGGCCAGCTGGCGCACCCAACCCTCGCTCTGGTAGTCGGGGCAGAGCACGGCGCCCGCGATCTCGCCGTCGGCCTCCGCGATGAACCAGAGACCGGGCTCGAAGGCCTCGCGGTCGATCATGAACGCCTGCCACTCCTCGAAGGACTCGGCCTCGTGCCGCTCGTTGTCGGCGAAGGCATCCTGGACCAAGGCGTGCACGGCCCGCGAGTCGCGCTCCCGGTCGAAGCTGCGGACGCGGATTCCCTCCGGCCATGCGGGCGGCGGGGGAGGCCCCTCGAACGTCAGCTCCATGCGCCAATACGTGCGCACGGGCTCGTATCCCGCCCGCTCGAGAAGGCTGCGGCCACCCGACGGGGCTCCGGTGACCACCTGCCCGAGGCGGATGGTCTCGCCCGGCTCGAGCGCTTCGGCGGCGCGGCGCTCCGTCCAGGCGAGGAGCTCGGCGCCGATCCCGCGGCCGCGGTAGCCGGGATGCACGTACACGTCCGCGTAGTCGCGGCGGACGAGCGCGGCGTAGGCGACGATCGTCTCGTCGTCCGTCACGACCACCGCGTCCCCGCCGAGGTCGAAGCCCGGCCGGTTCCAGTCCGTCAGGAGGTCGTCGAGCTCGAAGTCGGGCTCCCCGAGCTCCTCGATGTCGCAGGTGACGACGAGCTCGGTGATCGCCTCGGCGTCCGCTTGCATCGGAGCGCGGAGCTCGAGCCTGGGCGGCGTCATCAGTAGAGCGCGGTCGCCAGCCGGCGCCGGTAGTGGGTGGCCACGGGATGCTCGGCGCCGAGCTCTCCGAAGAGAGCGACCATGATCTCGCGGATCCGTTCGCGCCGCTCGGGATCGGCTCCCGGGAGCTCGGCGAGAAGCCACTCGAGCACACGCTCGTAGTCACCCTCGGCGAGCGGCCCGACGATCGCCGGGAACTCGCCGCTCTCGGCCAGCTCGGCGAGGAGCCGCTCGGCCGGCGAAGGGCCTGTCAGCTCGTCGAGGAAGCTGGCGACCGCCTGCGGCGAGACCGCTCCGACGAACTCGCCGACCACGGCGCCGTTCTTGAAGGCCTTCACGTTCGGGATACCCCGGACGCCGAAGCGGGCCGCCAGCTCCGGGTTGGCGTCGATGTCGACCTTGGTGAGCACTACCTGCCCGTCCCGCTCGGCGACCGCGCGCTCGAGCACCGGCGCGAGCGTCTTGCACGGCCCGCACCAATCGGCCCAGAAGTCGACGACGACCGGCACGGTCGCCGACCGTCGTTCGACCTCGTCTTCCCACGTGTCTGTCGTGACGTCCATTCAGAGAGCCTCGAGCACCGAGCCCACGAGCCCGGGAAGCGTCGTCGTGTTGTAGCCGCCTTCCAGGACTAACGCTAGACGGTCGCACACGCTTCCCGCTCGCCGACCGAGCTCGCCGAATCCGTCGACGCTCACCTGCATGCCGCCGATCGGATCGCCTGCGGCCGCGTCGAAGCCGGCCGAGACGAGCAGGAGATCGGGTGCGAAGGCCTCCAGCGCGGGGAGCGCGAGGCGCTCCATCGCCTCCGCGTACTCGGCGTCGCCGCAGCCCGCAGGCAGCGGGATGTTCAGCGTCGTCTCGTTCCCCTCGCCCGGCCCGCCCGTTCCCGGGTAGAAGGGCCACTGGTGCAGGGAGACGAAGAGCACCGATTCGTCCTCCCAGAACACGTCCTGGGTGCCGTTGCCGTGGTGGACGTCCCAGTCGAGGATCGCCACGCGGGCGAGCCCGAGCTCGTGCTGAGCGAAGCGCGCCGCGACCGCGACGTTGTTGAAGAGACAGAAGCCCATCGCGCGACCGGGAAGCGCGTGGTGGCCGGGCGGCCGGACGAGCGCGAAGCCGTCCCGCTCGACGGAGGCGATCGCGGCTCCGGCCGCGAGCAGGGCTGCCTCGTACGAGGAAGGCGTGCAGACGGTGTCGGCGTCGAGGAGGACGGTGCGGCCGCTCCCGGACGCCGCGCGAACGGCCTCCACGTACGCGGGATCGTGACAGGCGGCCAGCTGCTCCGCTGTTGCCGGCCGAGCCTCCTCGTACTCGGGAAACGCCTCCAGCAGGACGCGGAGTCGCTCCTGTCCCTCCGGGTGCCCGCCGGTCGGGTGGAGTTCGGCGAAGGCGGAATGACTGACGATCGGCTTAGTGGGGATCATTACGAGGATGCGAGTTCTCGCCGCCGGCCTCGCGCTCCTGCTCGCGGGCTCCGCTTGCGCCTCGGCCGGCGATCGTCGCGGGGAAGCGGCGCGGGGCGACCTCGTCTACGAGATCCACCTGACCATGGATCCCCCCGGGGAGTGCGAAGGCGAGCCGTCCTGCGTCCTCGTCAGGCACGTGACCTGGGTCGCGCCGGACGCGAAGGCCTGGCGCACGGAGAGTGAGGACGGCAGCGGCTTCACCACGACCGAAGTCTCCGCGAGCGGGATGTACCTGGTCGAGCACTTCCCGCCATCTTCTCGCGACGTCCGGATCGGCTCGCGCGCCCACCTCGGGCTGCGCGCGGACCTTCCGATCGGCTTCGAGAGGTTCCTCGCGGAGCAGGAGCACGCTCTCGGCCACTCGATCGACGTCGAGGAAGATGGAATGTCCTACACGTTGACGTTGGAGGCCGTCATTCCGCTCGCGGAAGCGGACCGCAGGGGTCTCTTCGCCATCTCGACGGAGGAACCTGGGACGACGGTCAGCCGCGAGCTCGCACCCGGCGATCCGACCGCGCTCGCCGTACGCGCCTACTGGTTCGGGCCGAAGATCGCAGGCCGGGAGGCCTTCACGGCGCTCGACCACGACGGAGACGAGGTCCTGCACGTGACGTTCTACGGCGATCCCGCCGAGATCGCGGCGGGAAAGACGCACGCCTACCGCGGGCGCGAGGTGCCCGAGCGCGAGCTGCAGGTGGTCAGCCGGGCGCGCCACCATCCCGCCGCTCAACGGGAGCTGAAAACGCTCGAGGGAGGCGACGCCGCTCCACTCCGGGCGACGAAGGTGCGATTGGCGAGCGGCGAGGAGGCGACGCTCTTCCCGAGCACCGGTGGCGAGGGCGGCGCCTTCGCGGTCGTCACGCGGACGACGCTGATCACGGTCTCCGGTGTCTCCGGTGACGCAGCACGCCGCATCGCTCCGCTGCTCCGCCCGCTCCGAGCTCAGTCGGCCGGCGCGTAGACGACCTGCTGCGACATGCCGCCGTCGATCACGAAGCTCGCGCCCGTCACGTAGCGCGCCTCCTCGCTCGCCAGGTAGGAGACGAGCGCGGCGACCTCCTCCGGCTCGCCCGGGCGGCCCAGGGGCACCTCCTCCTCGAGCTTCTCCGCCTCCACGTTCCGCGCGGTGGCGATCGCACCCGGCGCGACGGCGTTCACGCGGATTCCGTCCGCCCCCAGCTCGAGGGCCAGGGAGCGCGTCAGCATTCCGAGGGCCGCCTTCGCCGACGCGTAGAGCGCGAATCCCGGCCGCGGCACGTGCTCGTGCACGCTCGTGATGTTGACGATGGCGCCCCCCTCGCGGCGCCGCATCTCCCGCGCGGCAGCGACGGCGAGCAGGAACGCGCCCCGGACGTCGATGGCGAAGATCCTGTCGAAGTCGTCCGCGCCCAGCTCGAGCGCCGGCCCCGACACGGTGACGCCCGCGTTGTTGACGAGGACGTCGAGCGTGTCGAGCTCCTCGAGCGCTTGGCGCACGAAGGACTCTCCCGCCTGCGGCTCGCTGACGTCGCCCACGATCCACGACGCCTTCCCGCGCCCGGCGACCTCCTCGTAGCGCGCGCGGGCGTCCTCGTCGTCGCGGTGCGTATGGAAGGCGAGGGCGAACCCGTCCTCCTGAAGGCGGCGGGCGATCGCCCAGCCGATTCCCGTCGACGCGCCGGTGACGAGCGCTACACGCTGCACGTGGGATAGCTTCCCCGAAATGGCGGATCGCATCCAGCTCTTCGCCACGTGCCTCGGCGATCTCCTCCTCCCGGACGCGGTCGCTGACGCGGAACGCCTGCTCCGCGACGCTGGGTACGAGGTCGAATTCCCGCCGGATCAGATCTGCTGCGGCCAGCCCGCCTTCAACGCCGGGCACCGCCGAGCGGCGCGGAGGGTCGCCCGGAGCTTCGCGCGCGCCTTCTCGCGCGAGCTTCCGGTCGTCGTGCCCTCGGGCTCCTGCGCGACCATGGCCTCCCACTACCTTCCAGAGCTCCTCGACTGCCCGCCCTTTCGGGTCGTCGAGCTCTCGGCCTTCCTCGACGCCGAGGATGCAGAGGTGCCGCGCGTGAACGACGGCCGGACGCTCGCCTACCACGACTCCTGCCACATGCTCCGCGAGCTCCGCATCGCGGATGCTCCACGGCGGCTCCTCGAGCGGTCCGGCGCCAGGCTGAGTGACCTTCCGCGCCCAGACCTCTGCTGCGGCTTCGGCGGCACGTTCTCCGTCCGGCAGCCCGAGGTCTCGCTCGCCATGGCCGACGACAAGCTCGCCGGGGCGCGCGAGGCGGAGGCGCTCGTGACGGCCGACCCGGGCTGTCTCGTGCACCTGCGCGGCCGGGCCGAGCGGGCCGGCGGCCGTCGCGTCGTCCACCTCGCGACCGCCCTCGCCCGGGGCGTCAGCCCGTGACCGAGCTCCGGCAGCCTCCCGAGCGGTTCCGGGAGATCGCGCGCGCGAAGCTGGGGGAACCGCGCACGCTGGCGGCGCTCGACGCGGCGACAGGCCGCCTCTACCGAGAACGGACGAGCGCCTGGGACGACCTTCCCGACGTCGAGGGGCTGCGCGAGCGCGCCCGCGAGATCCGGACGGCCACGATGGACGACCTCGACCGCCACCTGGCGGACTTCACGCACGCCGTCGAGGAGGCGGGCGGGCACGTGCACGCGTGCCGGACGGGGGAGGAGGCGAGCGCGACGGTCGCCGACATCTGCCGCCGGGCCGGAGCGAAGCTCGCGGTCAAGTCGAAGTCGATGGCGAGCGAGGAAATCCGCCTCAACGAGGCGCTTGCCGGAGCCGGCGTCGAGCCTGTGGAGACGGATCTCGGCGAGTACATCCTCCAGCTCGCGGGCGAGCACCCCGTGCACATCATCGCGCCGGCGATCGAGAAGACGGGCGCGGACGTGGCGGAGCTCTTCTCGCGGGTGGAGGGCGCGCCGGTGTCGCCGGAGCTCGGCGAGCTCACGCGCACGGCGCGGCGGCAGCTGCGGGAGGCGTTCCTCTCGGCCGACGTCGGCATCACGGGCGTGAACTTTGGCGTTGCCGAGACCGGCTCGCTCTGCCTCGTCACCAACGAGGGCAACGGTCGACTCTGCTCGTCGCTCCCGCGCGTGCACGTGGCGCTGATGGGGATCGAACGCGTGGTGCCGACCCTGGCCGACCTCGCCGTCCTCCTGCAGCTGCTGGCCCGTAGCGGCACGGGGCAGAAGCTCACGGTCTACACGACCCTTCTCACCGGCCCGCGCCGGAGCGGCGAGAGCGACGGG
>DASQWP010000215.1:0-3317 GCA_035640195.1 Gaiellaceae bacterium
CGACCAGGAACGCGCCGATCAACATGATCATGAACGGCGCGTAGCTCGGGTGGATCGCGGTGACGACGAATGATGCGGCCGCGACCGTCCACACCGGCTCCCGGCCGCCTTCTCGCATGTACGTGAAGGTGCGCTCGATCACGAGCGGCCACAACACGAAGATGGACAGGTTTCCGGGATAGTCGAGCTTGTTGAGGTCGCCCACACCGGAGGCCGGGAACGCGAAGACCGCGAGATAGGCGATCGCCGTCGCGGCGCCTGCCGCGCGGCAGCCGAACATCACGCGTCCGGCGCGATACACGGCGGCGGCGGCGAAGGGGGCGAGGAAGACCGGCCAGTAGCGGAACATGAACGTCTCCTCCAGGCCGCCGATCCAGACGACGACTGCGCCGGCGGCGTGCCAGAGCGGGAACGCGTACCCGGGGTGCAGCCCTGTGTCCGGCGGCAGGAGCCCAAGCTCGTCGAGGCTCCGCGGCGGGTCGAGCTCCGTGAGCTTCCGCATGCGTGCGATGTGCTCGACGGCGTCGCCGACGTTGTTCCAGCTCCCGATCCACAGCAGAGCCGAGAAGGCCACGATTCCCCCGACGAACCAGAGAAGGCCGCGCGACACGCCGATGTCCATCTCCACCGGCTTCCCACGGCCGAGCAGAAGTGCGACCCCGATGACGAGGAGGAGCCACAGGACGGCCATGACCAGACCTTTGTCGGAGACAAGCGTGAGCACGAGGCCGGGCGCCAACACGGCGACGCTCCACGCCGCGCACGCCGGCAACGCGGCGGCGGGGGATCGAGGCCAACCCAGGAGCCGCAAGACAACCGCGCCCGGCAACACGAGCGTGCCGTATGTCGCGGCCGCCAGCTTCAACACCAGGAGCACGCCGGCGTTCGGAAGCAAGCCGGCGAGGCCGCAGGCGACGAGGCTGACAAGGACGATGAGCGCGAACGGCACGCGGCGGACAGTCCCGCGATCCGCTTGCTCTTCCCGCGCAGCCGCGGAGCTGTCGATGGCGGCGGACGACACGCGGCCGTCGCCTCGCCAGCGGGCCAACACAGCGCTCAGCAATCGTCGCCCTTTCTCGCTTGCCCCGGGCGCTCTCGTTCCTAGCCGCTCAGGCGGTCGCGGCGGCGCCCTCATCGGAGTCTGCCGTCACGCCGAGGCGCCTTTTCGCCGGGAAGCCACACCGCCGCGACACTCTAATGACGATGGTCGCGTCCCTCCTCCCGGTCCCAGGCAGCTGCTCCCGCTTCGCCGCCGCACCCGCAGGCGGCTGAACGCGCCGCAACGGGCCAACTTGGGAAACCTGAGGGGGCGGGCTCGGCCAGGCTTACGCGGCCGTGACGTCGTCGCTGCGAAGGTGCCTAGGGTCGCCCGGCTCCGTCGTCGACGTCGCCGACCCCCAGCCGAAGTCTCTGCCGAGCAGGCGTTCGAGACGCGCGTTGGGCTCCGCGTAGCGCTCCTCGAGCTCGGCGCGCACCGCAGGCGCCATCGCTCCGTAGGAGGCCCGGTTGCGCTGCTCGCGATGGGACCACGGGCGTCCCGGGTTTGCTGTCGTGGCACGCTTCTTCAAGGTGCCCAGAGGGCGCGGACGGACGTGGAGGAACGCGAGCGTCTCCGCATAGACCTCGGCCGGTCGGGCGAAGAAGTCCTCCGCTCGGAGGACGAGCAGCTGCTCGCGCGGAAAGCTCGCAAGCCAGCGCTCCAGCTGGTCGGCGTAAAGACCTCGCGCGAAGTATGCGCGGTGACGATGGTGGTGATGGCCGCGGTGACCCCTCCTGGTAAGGGCCTCCTCCCCCGCAGCCAGCTGCTCCTCGGCACCGGCTAGTCGTTCCTCCTCGGCTGCGAGGGCCTCCTCGAACGAGAGCTTCTCGCGGCCCATGCGGCACATCATCTGGTAGTGGGAGTATGCGCGCGCAACAGGGTCGCGGAGGAGAGCGATCAGCCGGACGTCAGGGATGGTCCCGGCGACGCGTTCGGGAACGGCCGGGTGGAACATGTAGTAGGGAGTGGACTCGCCGGCCACGAGCTCGCGGCCGAGACGGCGGGCGGCTCGCCGCCTCGACTCGAGCGGGAAGAACGCGCGGTACCAATCGGTGCCGCGGGCGAACCTCTCGTCGAAGAAGTGGATCTCCTTGCGCGACCAGGCGACCGCGTCCCCTCCCAGCGGGCCCACGAGCTCCGGATGGCGGAGGAGGTAGTCGAAGAGCGTCGTGGTGCCGGCTCGCTGGGCACCGATGAGGAGGAAGCCCGGGAGGATGCGGGCTCGTCTCGTCGCGAAGCGGACGCGCCGCCTCCAGGGGCGGAGGCGGTCCCGAGCGTAGTGGATCGCGGCGGGCATGGGGCCGGATGATATAGCGGCCGTCGCGAGATCCCCGGCTCGCCTACTCATCGTCGTCGAGCGCGTCGTCCGTCTCGCCGAGGTCGAGGAACCGCTTGTACGCGTCGATGACGACGTCCGGCTCGTCCCGCATCTGTACGCGCCCCTCGTGCATCCAGATGACCTCGTTGCAGAGCTTGCGAACACCCCGGAGCCCGTGGCTGACGATGAAGATGGTGCGGGCCTGCGCGCAGAGCTCGCGCATCTTCGCGAACGACTTCTGCTTGAACCGCGCGTCGCCGGCCGAGAGCGCCTCGTCGATCAGGAGGATGTCCGGGTTCATGTTCACGGCGACCGAGAAGGCGAGCCGTCCGTACATCCCCGAGGAGTACGTGCGCATCGGCATGTCCATGAAGTCGCCGAGCTCCGCGAACTCCGCGATCTGCTCGTACTTGGCGGCGACCTGCTCGCGGGTCAGCCCCGCGGCCAGCCCCCCGAGGACGACGTTCTCCTCGCCGCTCAGCTCGCCCTTGAAGCCGACGCCGAGCGCGAGCAGCGTGCTCACGCGGCCGTGCACCTCGACTCGGCCTCGGGTGGGAGGAAGGATGCCGGCGACTGTGCGCATGAGCGTCGACTTCCCCGCGCCGTTGACGCCGACGATGCCGAGCACCGTTCCGTGTGGGACCTCGAAGGAGACGTCGCGGACCGCCTTGATCTCGCGCACCGTTCGCTGCCTCCGGCCGAGCCGGACCAGGGTGCTCTTGAGTGTCGGCTTCTTCTCGAACGTCGTCCGATAGGTGACCGAGAGGCTCTCGACCCGGACCGCCCAGTCGTCCCGGGCCGACGCGTCTTCGAGGGCCGCCCGGCGATCCTCAGAGGCGGACAGCAAACTCTCGCTCCCTCGAGATGAAGAAGAGTGAGCCGGCGGCCAGGGCGGCCGCCGCCCACGCGAGCCCGCCGACGAGGAAGCCGAGGCTCGGGCTCCCGCCCTGGTCGACGGCC
>DASQWP010000216.1:0-4833 GCA_035640195.1 Gaiellaceae bacterium
GCGTCACAGACGCCTGCCAGCCTGACGTCCAACCGCTGAGGGCCGAAACGCTCCAGGAAGCTTCCGATGGCTTGCGCCCCGCCGATCGGCACGATGGCGACGCCCTCGGCCTCGAGGTCCCGCCCACGGCGACGAGCCAGCGCTTCGAGCGCGTGCCGGTCGCTGATCCCCTCGACCAGCACGACCGAGCGGACGTGGGGGAGCGCCCCGGCGTCGGCCTTGTCGAGCGCCGCCTCCATGGCCGGATGCTACACAGCGGCCTAGGGCACGCCATGCTTACGCTCCTGTGGCCATGAGGGTGGAAAGGTCCCGCTACGAGCTGGAGTTCGAGGACACGTTCGAGGGAGACAGGCTCGACGAGCGTCGCTGGGTGGCGCACTACCTGCCGCAGTGGAGCAGCCGTGAGCAGTCGGCGGCCCGCTACGAGGTCGGCGGCGGCTGCCTGCGGCTGCTGATCGAGGCCGACCAGCAGCCCTGGTGTCCGGAGCTCGACGGGGAGATCCGCGTCTCGTCGCTCCAGACCGGCGTCTTCGCCGGCCCTGTCGGCACCGCCGTCGGCCAGCACCGCTTTCACCCGCGCGCGGTCGTGCGAGAGTCGCAGCGGAACGTCCGGCTGTACACGCCGCACTAGGTCTCATCGAGATGCGGGCGAGAGCGGTAGCCGACCCGCTCGACATGGTTGCCCTCTGGCTGATCGGCTACGAGGACGAGCCCGACCGCTCGGCGGAGATCTGCGTCTGCGAGATCTTCGGCCGAGACGTCGGGCCCCAGCGTGCCGCGGTGGGAATGGGTGTGCATCCCTTCGGCGATCCCCGCATCGTCGACGACTTCTCGCGCGAGGTCCTGCCGATCGACGCGCGTGAGCCCCACGTGTATGCGGCCGAATGGACGCGGGAGTCCGTCTCCTTCTTCGTCGACGACGAGCACGTCAAGACCGTCCACCAGTCGCCGTCGTATCCGATGCAGCTCATGCTCGGCATTTACGAATTTCCCGCAGACGCGTCCGGCCCGACGGGCTCGATTGCGTACCCCAAGGAGTTCACCGTCGACTACGTCCGCGGATACCGGCGGCTCGAGTAGCCCTCGCGCTCGCGCTTTGCGCGCGTCAGGTAAGTTCTCGTGAGCCGCCCGATACGTCGCCCTCTGCACCGCGAGGTCGGAAACGCGCAGGACCCTCGAGGCTCCATCCTCCGCCGGCCGGTGGGAACTCGGATTCCTCCCCACCGCCGTTCGGAGTGCCATGCTGAGCCGACCGGACGGGAAGACGCTCGCCAAGCTCTCCAGGGGGGCGCGCATCGCTCGAACGCTGGGTCGCGCCGCCCTGTCCACCAAGCACCCGCTCCTCGTGACGCTCGTCGTCACTCGGCGATGCAACCTCGCCTGCGGGTACTGCAACGAGTACGACCATGTTTCGCGGCCGGTCCCGGTCGAAGCGCTTCTGGCGCGAGTGGATCGGCTCGCCGAGCTCGGCACGAGCATCGTCACGATCAGCGGAGGCGAACCGCTTCTGCACCCTGACCTCGAGCGCGTAATCAGCCGTATTCGACGCCGGGGAATGATCGCCACGCTCATTACCAACGGCTATCCGCTCACCCGAAGCCGCATCGCGCGCCTCAACGAGGCCGGCCTCGACTACCTCCAGATCTCGATCGACAACGTGGAGCCAGACGACACGTCCCGGAAGAGCCTGACCCGGCTCGATCGGAAGCTCGAGATGCTGGCCGAGACGGCGACCTTCACGGTCAACGTCAACATCGTCGTCGGCGCCGGCGTGGAGAATCCCGAGGAGGCCCTGGTGGTCGCTGCGAGGGCGCGAGAGCTCGGCTTCGCCCCGAGCATCGGGGTGATCCACGACGGTCACGGGCAGCTGCGACCTCTGAACGACCGTCAGCGGGCTGTCTATCGTGCTATTCGGCGGCGAAGCGGGCCGGGCTTCGGCATCGTCGACCGCTTCGAGAGCAACCTGGCGAAAGGCAAGCCCACGAGGTGGCGCTGCCGCGCCGGCTCACGCTACTTCTACGTCGACGAGCAGGGAACGGTGCACTGGTGCTCGCAGCAACGCGGCACGCCGGCGGCACCTCTCGAGCGTTACTCCAGGGAGGACATGAGGCGGGAGTACTTCCGGGAGAAGTCGTGCGCGCCGATGTGCACGATCCAGTGCGTGCACCGCGCCTCGCTCATGGACGAGTGGAGACATCCGCAGTCCCGCACCGCCGCCCCCTGACGGGGGCCGGAACTCAGGCGGTTCTGGCGTGAATTCCTAAAGCTTTTGTTCGTTCCGCTCATTGCGTTCGGGCTTCAGCTCGCAGGCTGTCGCCGCGGAGACAGGGTAGTGTCCAGGCTCCGTCGCGTTGCTCTCCAGGAGGAGATCGTGAGCGTCCCACGGGAGGGTGGCTGTGCCTGCGGAGCGGTTCGTTACCGGCTTGCGTCCGATCCGCTCTTCACGCATTGCTGTCACTGCCTGAACTGCCAGCGGCAGACCGGAAGCGCGTTCGTCGTCAACCTGCTGATCGAGGCCGACCGTCTGGAGTTGCTCGCCGGCGACCCACGGCCGATCGCGGTGCCGCGCGACGATGGCAGCGAGCAGAAGATCTTCCGCTGTCCGACCTGTCAGGTCGCAGTCTTCAGCGAGTACGGACGGCCCGAGGTGCGGTTCGTTCGCGGCGGGACGCTCGACGAGCCGTCGAGCGTTGTGCCCGACGTGCACATCTTCACGAGGTCGAAGCTGCCCTGGATCTCCCTTCCGGACTCGGCGCCGGCGTTCGAGGTGTACTACGACGCGAAAGCTCTGTGGCCGGCCGCCAGTCTCGAACGCCTCGAGGCGAGTCGCGCAGGCGCTCGAGAGGCGCCGCTTCAGTAACCCGCCGCACCGCGTTGAGGAGCTAAGCACTCGACGGTCGAGCACTCGCAGAGGAAGGGTTGCTCCCGCTCGAGCCTTCGACGGCTGCGGTCAGACGGAGTTCTTCGGTGCCTCCAGCTTGGGCGCGAGCAGGCGGTGGCTTTCGACGACGGCCTCGGCGAGATCGATGAGCTTGCGACCGTTGTGCTGGGAGTGGCTGCGCAGGATCTCGAAGGCCTCCTGCTCGTCGACTCCGTGGATGGCCATGAGGATGCCCTTGGCGCGCTCGATCATCGCCCGGCGTCCGAAGGCGCCTTCGAGGTTGTGGTATTCGGCGAAGCGGCGCAGGGTTAGCCCTGCCCGGGCAGCGCAACCGAGTCGAGCTTCTCGGCTCTGGCAACGGCGAGGACGTCGGGGTCTGCCGTGGCGATGCGGTCGCCCGGCTTTGCCGAGCCGATCAGGACGGCGTCGGCGAGCGAGATCGGCCGAGAAGAGCGGTGATAGTGCCTGGCGCGGATCTCGGCCGCGTGGCGCGCCACGGTGGAGTCGAGAGGGATCGCTGTCAAGGATCCCCCCAACAAGGGCTCGAGAATCTCGACCGCACGCGGGATCGGCACGCCCCGGACGCGTTGTAAGACGTCCAGTACCTCGACCAGATTGGCCGTCGCCACCGCGGCGTCCCCCTCACGCAGGATCGCACGGACCTGTGGAGTTGCCGGCCCCCCGACCAAGAACGCGATCAGGGCGTAGGCGTCGAGCAGCGTCACCGGCCCCGGCGTGCCTCGGCGACTCGCTCGTCGTCGCGCGCCTCACGGCGAAGCCCTGCGGGGTCGAGGTCACCGAACTCCTCGGCGAGCACACCTTCGGCCGCCGCGATCGGGTCATCGGCCGCCGGCTCGATGACGATCCGGTTGCCCTGATCCTCGAGTGCCACCGTGGAGGTGGCCCAGCGATGCCGGACGGCTGCCGGGATAGAGATCTGCCCCCCCTTCGAGATCTTCATGCGCTTCTTCATGAGCATGAATCATATCATGAGACATCGAGCGGCTTCGTGGCGGGTTCGGTCGCGCGCTCTATCGTCCGGCGGCCGGCCGAGGAACTCGCCCCGCCGGGCTCGCACGGAGATGCACCTTGAGACCCTCTCTCGTGCCCGGCTCCGGCTGGCGCCGCCGGAGCTCAACTGAGACGAGCCGCTCCGTGCGGACCTCGTCATCGCAGCGGGGCCGTATTCGAAGCGCAGCCTCCTCAACGACTCGGCGGTGAGGCGGACCCGAAGCATCGTGCGGCGAGGGCTCAGCGAGTCGGGCTCTCATCGCGACTGCTTGGCCGCGGTGCATCCGCTTCGAATACCCCGGTCTGGTAGGCGAGCACGACCGCTTGAACCCGGTCGCGGAGGTTGAGCTTCTGAAGGATGTGCGTCACATGCGTCTTGACGGTCGTCTCGCTGATGTAGAGCTCCTGCGCGATCTCGCCGTTCGAAAGGCCGCGGGCCATCAGGCGAAAGACGTCTCGTTCGCGCTCGCTGAGCTCGTCGAGCTCCTTCGGAGGCGCGGGACGGGGCATGCGCGCGAACTTCTGGATCACCCGTTTCGTGATCGTGGGTGAGAGCAGCGCCTCGCCGGCGGCAACGGTGCGGATGGCGGCGATCAGCTGCTCGGGAGAGTCGTCCTTGAGGACGAAGCCGCTTGCGCCGGCTCTCAGCGCCTCGTAGACGTACTCCTCGAGGTCGAACGTCGTGACGATCAGGATGCGTGCCCGTTGTCGGCCGCGAGGATGCGTCGAGTCTTGCCGCAGTCGTGCACGACGCCGGGATCGAGTTCGATCTCGCTCACGCGCTCGCCGTGCGACAGGCCCTCGAGCCGTGCCGATGGGCGGAGGTCAACGCCGCGCTGATGCTCCACGATCACGGGGCAAGTGAGAATGAGGTGCGCGCGTACCTGGAGCGCTGGGCTCTGATGACCCCGCCGCTCGCCGCGCACATGATCCGCTTCTTG
>DASQWP010000217.1:0-14597 GCA_035640195.1 Gaiellaceae bacterium
GGGTGAGGGCGTCGTCTCGGGTGCGGCCACGCCGGAGGGCTCGGCGATCCACGTCGCGAGCACCTCGTTCGTGCGCGTGTCGCGCTCGGCCTGGAACCACTGCTCGCACCCGAGCCGGTGGCACCACCACTCGCGCTGCACGCCGGCGACGTTGCGGCGGAAGTAGAGGTAGGACGTGAGCTCGCGGAAGCTCGGCGAGCCTTCGGGCCGAACGGTCACCTCGCCTGCGCAGCTGAACTCGTTCACGTCGCGGGGGCCGCAGTTGGGGCAGGCGAGCAGGAACGACATCAGGCTGGGCTCCGCACGGCGGTCGTGGCCTCGACATTGTCGAGGAGACGCTGAAGCTCCGCCAGCACCCACACGAGGGCGGCTCGGGTGGCCGCCTCCGCCGCCTCGCCGTCGCGGGCCCGGCAGGCCTCGAGCAGCGTGTCTGGGCCGCGCCGGAGGTGGGCGAAGGCCTCTGGGTCGCGGCAGAGGAAGAGGATGTAGCGCTCGACGCGGATGCGCTGTTCCTCGAGCGCCCGCAGCAGGCGCGGACGCTCGGCGCAGCGGTAGCAGGCGTCGCGGAGCGACCAGAAGGAGCGGAGGTAGGCGTCGAGGTCGCCGGCGCGGAAGGCCCGCTCCATCTCTGCGCGGGCGCCCTCCATCCCGAGGAGTGCCTGCTCGGTGACGCGCGCCGCGCCGTGCCGCGCCAGGAAGGTCTCGAGCCCGAGCCGAAGCGCCTGGATCTCCTCCAGCTCCTCCACGCTGAGCGGGGCGACGCGGGAGCCGCGGCGGCGGAGGCTGACGACGAGGCCCTCGCTCTCGAGGCGGCGAAGCGCATGGCGAACGGGCGTCAGGCTGACGCCGAAGCGGGACGCGAGCTCCTCGAGGCGCAGCCGCTCGCCCGGGGCGAGCTCGAGCCGGCCGATCTCGTGGCGAAGGGCCTGGTAGACGCCGTCCTCCACGGAGGCGACCTGGAGAGGTGCGGAAGCGGGCGCAGCGGGCATTCTTGACCTTTGATCAAAGATTCTTAAAGACGGCGCGGCTCTTGTCAAGCGTGCGCGGGGGCAGTTATCCCGGGGCCACCCCGTGCCACCACCCGCCTTCGAGCGTACTGACGAAATCCGCACCCGTGGTGCACGGATCGCGCCAAGAGGCTGTCGCCGCTAGGAAGAGTCGGCGCCCGGGATCCAGCTCGTTCCCGCCAGGGGGACTCGAGCCATCGCCGCCGCCTCCACGGTCAGCGCGACGAGGTCCTCCGGCTCGAGATTGTGCACGTGGGACTTGCCGCAAGCGCGGGCGAGCGTCTGCGTCTCCAGCGTGAGCACGCGCAGGTAGTTGGCGATCCGCCGTCCGCCGAGGACCGGATCGAAGCGCGCGGCGAGCTCGTCCTCCTGGGTGGAGATCCCGACCGGGTCGCGCCCGGCTTGCCAGTCGTCGTAGTAGCCGGCCGCGCTGCCGATCTTCCGGTACTCCTCCTCGTAGTCCGGGCTGTTGTCGCCCATGGCGATCAGCGCGGCCGTCCCGATCGAGACCGCGTCGGCCCCGAGCGCAAGCGCTTTGGCCACATCCGCGCCGCTCCGGATCCCCCCGGAGACGATCAACTGCACCTTCCTGTGCATGTCCAGCTCCAGGAGGGCGTCGACCGCGAGCCGCACGGCGGGGAGCGTCGGGATGCCGACGTGCTCGATGAACACGTCCTGCGTCGCCGCGGTCCCTCCCTGCATCCCGTCGACGACGATCACGTCTGCGCCGGCTTTCACCGCGAGCCCCACGTCGTAGTAGGTCCGCGTCGCGCCGACCTTCACGAAGATCGGCTTCTCCCAGTCGGTGATCTCGCGGAGCTCGCCGATCTTGATCTCGAGGTCGTCCGGCCCCGTCCAGTCGGGGTGGCGGCACGCGCTCCTCTGGTCGATGCCCTCGGGCAGGTCGCGCATCTCGGCGACGCGGTCGGAAATCTTGTGCCCGAGGAGCATCCCGCCGCCGCCGGGCTTGGCGCCCTGGCCGACCACGACCTCGATCGCATCGGCCTTGCGCAGATCGTCTGGGTTCATGCCGTAGCGGGAAGGGAGGAGCTGATAGACCAAGATCTCGGAATGCTCGCGCTCCTCCGGGGTCATGCCCCCGTCGCCGGTCGTCGTCGAGGTTCCGACCTCGCTCGCGCCGCGCCCGAGCGCCTCCTTGGCCGGCGCCGAGAGGGCTCCGAAGCTCATTCCTGCGATCGTGACCGGAATCCTGAGCGAAAGCGGCTTCTTGGCGAACCGCGTCCCGAGCACGACGTCCGTGTCGCACCGCTCTCGGTAGCCCTCGAGCGGATAGCGCGAGACGCTCGCGCCGAGGAAGAGCAGGTCGTCGAAGTGCGGCAGGCGTCGCTTCGCGCCGAACCCGCGGATGTCGTAGATCCCCTCGCGCGCGGCGCGCTGGATCTCGGCGATGGTCGTGCGGTCGAACAGGTACGACTCGCGCAGCCCCCACGGGTGCGACCTGTCGAGCGTGGCCATCAGTACACGCCCGCGTTGTCGACCTTGAAGTTGTAAAGGCCGCGCGCGGAGCCGTAGCGGCGGAAGTCCCGCGGGTCGACGTCGTCGACGCCGGCTTCCGTAAGCAGATCGCGGAGCTCGGCCACGTGCTGATCCTCAAGAGGCTTCTCGATGCAATCGGCTCCAAGCCCTTCGACGGTCCCTCGCACGTAGACGCGCGCCTCGTAGATCGAGTCGCCGAGCGCGTCGCCCGCGTCCCCGCACACGACGAGGCGCCCGGTTTGCGCCATGAAGCCGCTCAGGTGTCCGACGGAGCCCCGGACGACGACGTCGATCCCCTTCATGGAGATCCCGCAGCGCGCCGCCGCGTCACCGTGGACGACGAGAAGCCCGCCCCGGCCGGTGGCGCCGGCCGACTGGCTCGCGTTCCCCTCGACGACGACCGTCCCGGACATCATGTTCTCGGCCAACCCGGTGCCGGCGTTGCCGCGGATGCGCACGCTCGCGCGCTTGTTCATCCCGGCGCAGTAGTAGCCGACATGGCCCTGGATCTCGACCTCGATGTCGGCGTCGAGCCCGCAGGCGACCGCGTGCGCGCCGTTCGGGTTGAGCACGCGCCAGCGGCGTGGGCCCGCCGCGCCCCTCGCGAGGTCGTGTAGGCGCTGGTTCAGCTCCCGCAGCGGCGCGACGGCGAGATCGACGACCTCGACCCCGGTCGCCTCGGCCGCCCCGACGGTCAAACCTTCGTCCGCTCCCACGCGTAGACGACGCCGGGGACCGGCTCCCACTCGCGGGCCTCCGCCGCTCCGGGGAGGACGGAGATCGCGCGCCACTCGGACGCCATCGCCACCCAGTCCTCGGTCTCCGCGAGCACGGCCGGCTTGCACGCGATCGGATCCCGAAGGACCGCAAACCCGTCCACCGTTCCGACGAGGAACGTGTAGAAGCCGTCCAGGTCGTCGAGGCAGCCCTCGAGGGCCTCCTCGAGCGAGGCGCCCTCGCGCAACCGCCAGGCCAGGTATCCGGCCGCGACCTCCGTGTCGTTTTCGGTCTGGAAGTCAATCCCTTCCCGCCGCAGGCGCTCCCGCAGGCGATTGTGGTTCGAGAGCGAGCCGTTGTGTACGAGGCAGAGGTCGAGCCCGGTGGAGAACGGGTGCGAGCCCTCGGTCGTCACGCGGCTCTCGGTCGCCATCCGGGTGTGGCCGAGGGCGTGCGTGCCCCGAAAGTCGGTGAGGGCGAACTGCCGGACGAACTCTTCCGGGCGGCCGGTCTCCTTGTAGATCTCGATCGCCTGGCCGGCGCTCATGACGCGCAGGTCCGGGTGCGTGCGCCGAACCCAGGCCTCGGCTTCCGCCGCCTCCGCCTCGACCAGGAGGACAGCGTGGCTGGAGCGAACGCTGGGATCCGCCGACCCGCCGAAGACCTGACCCAGCTCGTCCGCGAGGGCGCTCCAATCCTCCAGCGGGTCGGCGGAGAAGAGCGTCAGCTTGCTCCACCCCGAGGGAGCGGCGTCGCGGTAGACGGCGACGCCGGCGCTGTCGGGCCCTCGATCGCTCATCTGGCCTACCATCGCAGCCAGGTGTTGCCCGAGCGTGTCCTCGATCTCGGGCGACTTGGCGAACAGTCCGACGATCCCGCACATATGTCCTCAATCTACATGTGGAAGAAACACGAAAAGACCTATGCTTCGGACGATCTTGCTCTCGTTGAGGTGGAGCTTTCCTACATACCTCAGAAGCGAGTCAGGTACTCCTGGATCTCCCAGGGTGTCACCTGCTCGTGGTACCGGTTCCATTCCTCGCGCTTCACGCGGACGTAGTAGTCGACGTAGTCCTCGTCGCGGCCGCGCCCGAGCGCTGCCCGGAGGACGTCGTCACGCTCGAGCTCCTCGGTCGCGTCGAGGAGGTTCCCCGGAAGGGTCTCGAGACCGCGTCCGCGGAGCTCGTCGTAGCCGACGGCGTAGAGGTTGTCCGAGTTCGGGTCGCCCGGGTCGAGGCCGTTCTCGATCCCGTCGAGGCCGGCGGCAAGGACGACCGCCGCGGCCAGGTAGGGGTTGCAGGCGCCGTCGATCGTGCGATCCTCCACTCGGCCCGGCCCCGGGATGCGAAGCATCTGCGTGCGGTTGTTGTAGCCGTAGGAGATCCAGACCGGCGACCACGTGGCACCGCTCGCCGTCGTCCCCACCTTGAGCCGCTTGTAGGAGTTCACGGTCGGCGCCGTCACGGCGCTGTACGCACGGGCGTGCTTCTTCAGACCGGCGATGAACTGGTACGCGGTCTCCGAAAGCCCGAGCCCACGGGGGTCGTTCTCGTCGAGGAAGGAGTTCGTCTCACCGTCCCAGAGCGACATGTGGAAGTGGCAGCCGTTGCCCGTCAGATGCGTGAACGGCTTCGGCATGAAGGTGGCGATCATCCCGGCCCGCTCCGCCAGGACGTGCACCATGTAGCGGAAGAAGATCGCCCGGTCGCAGCTCGTGAGGGCGTCCGCGTACGTGAAATTCTGCTCGAACTGCCCGTTCGCGTCCTCGTGGTCGTTGGCGTAGTTGCCCCAGCCGAGGGAGTTCACGTACGTCGAGACAGTGGTCAGGAAGTCGAGGTTGCGGGTGAGCCCGACGAGGTCGTAGCAGGGCTTCTCGAGCGTGTCGTGCGGGTCGGCGAGCTCGATCGTGCCGTCCTCGCGCTTCCGGACGAGGAAGTACTCGAGCTCGAGGCCCATCTTGAGATCGAACCCCTTCTGCCGCGCCTTCTCGACCTGCCGGCGCAGGATCGTCCGCGGGTCGTACGGCCACTCCTCGCCGTCGACCGTGATGTCGCAGGCGAAACGGCCCACGCTCGGATCCCACGGGAGCTGCGTGAAGCTCGCCACGTCGGGAACGGCCGCGATGTCGGGGTCACTCGGCATCTGGCCGATCTCACCGGCCGCGAAGCCGGCGAAGCCGGCGCCCTCGCTCAAGAGGTCGTCCAGGTTCTGAGCCGGCACGAGCTTCGCGCTGGGCCGGGCGTACATGTCCACGAACTGCGCAAAGAAGAACTTGAGCTCTCCGCTTCCGACCTTGTCCCGGATGTCCTCGACGGTCGGCGCGACGACTTCGGTCGTGGCCACTGAGGCTCCTCCCTTTCGCTGGCGACGACCTGACGATAGCCGCCTGCGGAAGTGGCGCCGATGGCGGCTCCTTACACCGCCTAGGGGTGCGTTATGTCGGGAGAGGCGGTCCCGA
Organism: Gaiellaceae bacterium; assembly: GCA_035640195.1. Taxonomy (GTDB): domain Bacteria; phylum Actinomycetota; class Thermoleophilia; order Gaiellales; family Gaiellaceae; genus DASQWP01. The sequence goes on from DASQWP010000217.1 coordinate 5,680, forward strand.
GAGCCCGCTCCAGCTTCACCATCTTCACGGCGATCTCGACCATCAGCCAGTCGTCCTTCCGCAGGTCGAGGCCGGAGAGCTCGCCGATGCGGCGGAGACGCTGGCGGAGCGTGTTCGGGTGCACGTAGAGCGCCTCGGCGGTAGCGCTGATGTTGCCGCGGCGGCGGAGGAACTCCTCCAGAGTCTTCAGGAGAGCCGTGGAGCGCTGACGGTCGTACTCGTCGACCCGCGCGACGGCGTCTCGGTGCGCGTCGCGCATGCCCGAGTCGAAGGGCAGGCGCAGGAGATACTTGTAGGGGCCGAGCTCCTCGTAGGGCATGACGCCGGCCGTGCCCTGGAGGACAGTTGTCCCGAGGAGCGCGTGACGGGCCTCCTCGAAGCCCGCGGGGAAGCTGGCCGCTCCCTTGCAGGGGTTCGAGATCCCGACGGCGACCGGAGTCTCTAGGCCTTCGTGAGCGTCGCGAATCCTCTTCAGGAGCCGCTCCTGCCCGCTCGGCGGGACGCGGAGGAGGGCACGGATGGAGTCGTCGCGCCGGTCGAAGACGGAGCCCGGAGCCGCCGCTGCGAGCGCCCGCTCGAGCTCGTCCGACGGAGGCGCCGCCGCCACGACGAGGTGGGTCTGGTCGAGGTCGCAGCCGAGGCGGGTGGCCCGGCCATCAACGTCGCCGAGCGCAGTCCCGCCCGCGAGCTGCTCGAAGAAGTCCTTGATCAGATTCTTCTCCGTCAGGCGCTCGATCAGCTCGATCTTCTTGATCGCGACCGCCGTCTGATTGGCCGCCGCCCGCGCCAGGTCGACCTCGGACGTCCCTTCCGCGATCAGGAGCCCGAGCAGCTCGTCGTTGGCGACGAGCGGGACGGCGACCGTGGCCGAGCGGCCGCTGCGGGCGATCTCCGGCCCGAGCTCGGAGAGGCCCACTTCCGCTCGGGCCTCCGCGTTGGCCGGGAACGACGCGCGCAGGTGGAGCACCTCCGTCCCCGCATCGAGGAGGTACACGTGAGAGGCGGTGGCACGCAGGAGGCCCAGGCCGCGCCTCGTCACAGCCGGCAGCAGCTCGTCGAGCGTCTCTGCACGTGCCAGCGTCTCGCCGAGCTCCGTCAGGTGCTCGAGCTCGTTCACGCGCCGGCTCATCTCCTCGTAGAGGCGCGCGTTCTCGATTGCTCCGGCCACGAGCGACGCGCTCGAGCTGAGCACCTCGACCTCGGCGTCGGTGAACTCTCGCGGAGCCTCCGTGTGGAGCGTGATGACGCCGATGACGTCGCCGTCCTTGCCGACGATCGGGACGGAGAGGAGCGACTGGAAGCGCTCCTCCTCGAGCTCCGGGACGAATCTATTACGCGGATCCGTGACCGCGTTCTGGGTGAAGGCCGGCTCCTTGCGCTCGGTCGCCCACCACGCGAGGCCCTCGCCCCGCTCCAGGGTGATCTCGCCGACGAGCTCCGCGTAGGGCTCCGACGCGGCGCGGAGGATGAGCCGCTCGCCCTCGTCCTCGATCAGGTAGACGAAGCAGGCGTGGACGGCGCTGGCGTCCGAGAGCAGCCCCACGACGGCGCCGAGAACCTCCTGCAGGTCGAGCGAGGACCCGACCGTGGAGATGATCTCGTAGAGGATCCGGCTCTCGCCGGTATCTGCCGGACGCGTGGCTATGGACGAATCGTACGCCGAAACTTCAACAAAGGTGGTGAGAGCTACGGACCGCCGGGGGCCGTTTCCTCGGGCCTGCGCGGGGCCGAGCCCCGGACGCCGTCTCCAGCGACGCGGCCGAACGGGGCACGACCTGGTGCCCGGCACCCGGATGCGGCCCCGCGCGACGCGGCCGAACGGGACATGACGGGGTCTGACCCCGGCAGGGCCTGCGCGGACCTGGCTAGCGGGCCGCCGGCCTGAGCCCGGTTCCGATGGGCTCGACCCGCACCGCGCTCGTCTTGTACTCCGGCGTTCCGATCAGGGGGTCGCCGACGTCGTGCGTGAGCCAGTTCACCTTCGCCTGCGCAAAGTGGAGGGCCATCCAGACGAGGCCCGGGTAGACGCGCTCGCCGAGCCTCGCCCGCGCCTCCAGCTCCCCGCGGCGGGAGACCAGTCTCACCCAGTCGCCGTCCTCGACGCCGAGCGCCGTCGCATCCTCCGGATGCATCTCGACGAAGGGGTCCTCCTGCTTCTGCGTAACGCCCTCCTCGCGCATCGTCATCGTCGCCGAGTTGTAGTGGTAGAGCGTCCGCCCGGTGGAGAGGACGAACGGGTACTCGGAGTCCGGCTGCTCGATGGGCGGCTGGTACTCGACCGGGTAGAACTTGCCCTTCCCGCTCGGCCGCGCCGGGTGGGGTGCGTGCAGGTAGGGGGAGCCCGGATGCTCGCGGTCGGTGCAGGGCCACTGGAGGCCCACCTCCTCGATCCGGTCGTAGCGAATCCCCGACCAGAGCGGGGCCAGGTCGGCGAACTCGTTCCAGGCGTCCTCCGCCGTCTCGTACTCGGGCCAATCGGCCCCCAGCGCCTTCGCCATGTCGACCACGATCCGCAGGTCCTCGCGCGCGTTCCCGGGGCAGGGAACCGCCTTGCGCACGCGGTTCACTCGCCGCTCCGTGTTCGTAAACGTCCCGTCCTTCTCGGCGAAGCTCGAGGCCGGGAGGACGACGTCCGCGTACTTCGCCGAGGAGTCGTTGAGGAAGAGGTCCTGCGCGACGACGAAGTCGAGCCCCGCGAGCCCCTCTTCCACGTGGTGGGCGTTCGGCTCCGTCTGAGCCGGGTTCTCGCCGATCAGGTAGAGGGCGCGAATGCGCCCGTCGTGCAGGCCGGACATCATCTGGTCGAGCCGGTAGCCGGGAGTCGTGGGCACGTCGACACCCCAGGCCTCGGAGAACTTGCGCCAGATCTCTGGGTCGTCCACCGGCTGGTAGCCGGGCAGGTAGGCGGGGTTCGCGCCCGCGTCGTTCAAGCCCTGGACGTTGTTCTGGCCCCGTAGCGCGTTCAGCCCCGTCGACTCGTAGCCGAGGTGGCCGGTCATGAGGACGAGGTTCGAGAGCGACCAGATGTTGTCGACCGCGCACGCGTGCTCGGTGATCCCGAGCGTGTAGAAGATAGCCGCGTGCCGCTCGGTCGCGTACTCGCGCGCCGTGGCGACGATGTCCTCGGCCGGGACGCCCGTGACCTTCTCGGCCTCCTCGGGCGTGTACCGCGCGACCACCTCGCGGACGGCGTCGAAGTCCTCCGTGTGCTCGGCGATGTACTCGTCGTTTTGGAGCCCCTCCCGGAGGATCACGTGCATGAGCGCGTTCACGAGCCAGACGTCCGAGCCGGGGCGGAGCTGGAGGTGTCGCCTGGCCAGCTTCGTCAGCCAGATCTTCCGCGGGTCGGCGACGACGAGCGTCGCGCCGTTGCGCACGGCCTTCTTCATCCGCAGGGCAAGGACGGGGTGAGCCTCCGTCGTATTCGACCCGATCACGAGGATGAAGCGGGCGTTCTCGATCTCGGGGATCGAGTTGGTGGTTGCGCCTCTGCCTAACGACCTGACCAGGCCGTAGAGGGTCGGAGCGTGTCAAGTGGCTTCGCAGGAGTGGACGGAGTTCGTCCCGATCGCCGTCCGCGCGAGCTTCTGGATGAGGAAGTTCTCCTCCATCGTCAGGCGCGCGGAGGAGAGGAAGCCGATCGCCTGCGGGCCGTGCTCCGCCTTGACGCGGAGGAGGCCTCGCGCCGCCGTCTCGAGGGCGTCCTCCCACGTCGTGGGACGGAGCTCTCCGTCCTCGCCGCGCACGAGCGGCTCCGTCAGCCGGTCCGGATGGTGGACGAAGTTGAAGGCGAAACGTCCCTTGACGCAGAGGTTGCCCTCGTTGGAGACATAGCTGGGATCGCTTGTGATCTTCACGATCCGCTTCGTGTCGGGATCGACGTTGACGTCGATCTGGCAGCCGACGCCGCAGAACGTGCAGGTCGACTTCACCTTCTCGAGGCCGCGCTCCGGCCGCTCGGTGCCCTCCTCGAACTTCTCGTAGATCGCGCCGGTGGGGCAGACGCCCAGGCAGCCTCCGCAGAGCTCGCACTCGGTGTCCAGCCACGAGTACCCGTGCGTGGGGACGATGCGGGCGTGCGGCCCGCGTCCCTCGAGGGAAAGCGCCGAGCACTGCATGACCTCCTGCGTGTAGCGCACGCAGCGGTTGCAGAGGATGCAGGCGTCCGGGTCGTAGCCCATGAACTTGTTGCGGTCGTCGTAGGGCTCCCGCTTCGCGTCCGGGAGGATGAACGGCGCCTCCGCGTCGAGCTCCGCGGCCAGGTCGACGAGCTCGTTCGGGCGCCCGCCCGGGTCGGGGTTCAGGTGCTCGGCCAGGAGCATCTCCGTGAGCGTTCGCTGGAACTGTGGAACCGAGGTGTTGGTGGACACCACCAGGCCCTCGGCGACGCGCGTCGCGCAGGCGGGGAGGGGCCGCGGCGAGCCCTCGACGCCGACGACGCACATGCGGCAGCCGCCGTAGGGGTCGAGCTTGTCGTCGTGACAGAGGGTGGGGATGAAGATCCCGTGGCGAGCGGCCGCGTGGACGAGGAGCTCGCCCTCCGGAGCGCTGACCCGCTTGCCGTCGAGCGTGAACTCGACCATCTCGCGGCTCATCGTATCGCCGGCTCCCCGAGCGGCTCGAAGGCGTCGGGCCAGTAGCGGAACGCAGCCCGCATCGGGAAGGGGGCGCCCTGCCCGAGCCCGCAGATCGACGTCGCCGCCATGGCGTCCAGCCACTCCTCGACCTGCTCGCGCGCCATCACGGCCCGGCCGTTCTCGAGCTCCTCGAGCACGTGGTGCATCCCGCGGTTTCCGATCCGGCAGGGTGTGCACTTCTGGCAGGACTCCTCGGCGAAGAAGCGCATCGTCTCGGCGAGGAGCCGGATCGGGACGTACCTCTTCGGGAAGACCTGGACGCCCGCCGAGCCCGCGCCGACGCCCCATTCGCGCAGGTCGTCGCGGGTGAGAGGGACGTCGAGCGCCTCCGGCGGGAGGATCCCGCTCGCCGCGCCGCCCGGGACGACCGCGCCGATCTCGTCCGTGGCGCCGCCTGCGTAGTCGTCGATCAGCTGCCGCAGGGTCACGTCGAGCGGGGCCTCGTAGCAGCCGGGCTCGCGCACCGCTCCCGAGAGCGACCAGAGCCGCGTGCGCTCCCACGCCTCGCCGCCGTCCCGCAGGATCGCCGGGACGTGCGCGAGCGTCTCGACGTTGTTGATGAGGGTCGGACGGCCTAGGTAACCGACCTGGCTCGGGAAGGGTGGCTTCAGGCGCGGCATGCCCCGCCGGCCCTCCATGGACTCGAGCATGGCCGTCTCCTCGCCGCAGATGTACGCACCCGCTCCGACGACGAGCTCGACGGAGAGACCCTCGAGGAAGCCGGCCTCCCCGAGTTCGTCGAGCGCCTGCGTCAGGCGCGCCCGCGCGGTTGCGTACTCCTCACGCAGGTAGACGAACCCCTCGGTCGCCTCCGCGAAGCGCATGGCGATCAGCATCCCCTCGAGCATGAGATGCGGTCGGAGCTCCATGACGTAGCGATCCTTGATCGTCCCTGGCTCTCCTTCGTCCGCGTTGACGACGACGTAGCGGGGCTCGGGCTCCTTCGCAACGGCCTCCCACTTGAGCCCGGTCGGGAAGCCGGCTCCGCCGTAGCCGGCGAGCCCGGAGGCCTTCAGCTCCTCGACGATGCGCCCGGTCGGCGGCAGGTGCCGCAGCACCTCGTAGCCGCCGCGCGCCTCGTAGTCGGCGAGCGTCTGGTCGGGGCGGGCGAGTCCGAGCGAGGGCCCGTCGTTCGCCCGGTGCACGACCTCCGGCTCGACTGCGTTTCCGCGCAGGAGCACGGGAGCGAGATCGCAATGCCCGAGGCACTCGACGCCGAGGACGGGCACGGCCCCGTTCGCGGCCTGCTCGCGGGCGAGGAGGTCCCTTGCGCCGAGGCAGTCGCAGACCGGGCCTACGCAGACTCGCACCGCGTCGGTCGGCACGCGCAGGAACGAGTAGAAGGAGACGACCTCGTGCACCTCGCCGCGGCGGATGTTCATGTGGTCGGCGAGCGCGTCGGACAGCTCGGGTGTCAGCGGTGCAATCTCGCGCCGCACGCGACCGAGATTGTCCAGGAGCTTCATCCGCTCCCGCGGCAGCTGAGGCAGCAGCTCGGTGAGCTTCAGGACGTCGATGGACCTGATGATAGTGCGCGACCTTTGCACAGACTTGCCTCAAGGCTCGTTGTCGCGCACACTTCGAGTGCCGCAGTCGAAGAAGGAGAACATGGCCGCAGATCCGAGGAGGGCGTGCGCCGAGGCCGATGCCGCGGGGCGTCTCTACACGCGCCACTACCAGCGCGTCTACGGCTACTGCCTCTACAAGCTCGGAAACCGCGAGGAGGCGGAAGACGCCGCCCAGACGGCCTTCCTCCATGCGCTTCGCGGCTTGCGCCGTGGGGTCGTCCCGGTCGCCGAGGCGAACTGGCTCCTGACGATCGCCAAGAACGTCTGCCTCGCCGGCTACCGCACGAACGGCCGTAGGCGCCGGCTCGAGGTCCTGAGCGATCCCCAGGCCCTCGACGAGGTGCCGGTCGTCCACGAGGAGGCCGGCGAAAGCCTGCTCGGCCTCGAGGCGGCTCTCGCTCGGATTCCGGAGCAGCAGCGCCGCGCGATCCTCCTGCGCGAGTGGCGTGGCCTTCCCTACCGTGAGATCGCGGAGGAGATGGGTCTCACCCTGGCCGCCGTCGAGACGCTCATCTTCCGTGCCAGGCGCTCGCTCGCCGAGATCCTCGCCGAGGAGAGGGGTGGCCCACGGCGCCGCCTCGCGAGCGTCTTCGACCTCGGTGGACTGGCGACTGTGGCGAAGTCGCTTCTGGGAGGCGCTGCCACCGTCAAGGTGGCGGCCGGCGTGGTCGCCGTGACGGCCGCGCTCGTCGTCGGGCCCTCCGCCGCGCCGGGCGACGATCTCCGACCGGCTTCGCCGACTGTGTCGGCCCCGGCGCGGGTCGTCCCGGCCGCGCCCACGGCAACGGCCGATCCTCCCCTCGCCCGCTCCTTTCCGGCCCGCGGCGCGGACCAGCCGAAGCCGACGGTACGTCCTGACCGGAGCAAGCGCCGTCCGGCTGCGGAAACCGAGGGGCAGCCGAAGCCTCGGGCGTCCGCGACGGCGGAGAAGGCGCCCGAGCCCGAGGCGCCGGTCAAGACCACGACCACGGCCGTCGGCGAGGTCGTGGGGGCGACGACGAACATGGTCGGCGCCGTCGTGGAGACCGCGTCCGGCACGGTAGGCGGCGTCGTCGACACTGCGTCCGGCACGGTGGACGGCGTCGTCGAGGAGACCGGCCTTCCGCTTCCGGAGGTCGGCGGGATCACGGACGAACTCACAGACGACGTGGACGCGATCGCGGACGGACTGCTGTCGCCCTGACGGGCCCCTGAGCTCCCCCGGAAGGGGGAACTTTCGCGCTCAGGCGCAAGTTCGCCCCGAATCCGGCTTCTCTCTCGACGTGAGACCTTCCTCGCCGCCCCTCCCCCCGCGAACTCCGCTTCGCGTTCTCGTTGCCGACGACCAGCCTCTTTTCCTGGAGACGCTGGCCACGACTCTCGAGCTGGACGGGCTCGATGTCGTCGGCAGGGCGCAAGACGGCCGCGAGGCGGCGCGACTGGCACGCCTGCTCCTTCCGGATCTCGTTCTGCTCGACCTCGACATGCCGGTGATGGACGGGATCGAGGCCACCCGGCGGATCCGCCGGGCGCTCCCCTCAGCGCGCGTCGTGATCGTCACCGGCTCCGACTCGGCTGACGACGTCGACCGGGCGCGCCGGGCGGGCGCGGCCGGATACGTGACGAAGGACCGGTTGGCCGCGGATCTCGGGGCCGCCATCCTCGCGGTCGCGGCCGCCTGAGCGACGCCGCAAGTTTTCGGCCCGTGCGGCTTCCTTCCCAGCAAAGGGAGTGACGTCGAGTCGTAGCCGCAACGACTCGAAGACCCGTCATCCCCTACTCCCCGGGAAGGCGGCTCCCGCCCGCGGGAGCCGCCTTCCTCGTCCGCGACTGTACCCTCCGTTGAAATGAGCGTCGTGCCGCCCTACTCGGCCGGGCGCGTGGAGGTGACGCGCCTGCCGGTCGGCGTGCGGGAGCAGGACGAGGTGGCGGTCGAGGAGCCGCTCGAGATCCGCGTGAACGGCATGCCCGTCGCGGTGACCATGCGGACGCCCGGGCACGACGAGGAGCTCGCGATCGGATTCCTTCGCTCCGAGGGCATCCCGGCCGTCGCGGCGCAGCCGACCGCCGACCTGGCGGCGAACACGGTCGACGTGAAGGTGGAAGGCGGCTTCGACGCAGAGCGCCTGAAGCGAAACTTCTACACCTCGTCCTCGTGCGGCGTCTGCGGAAAGGGCGCCCTCGAGGCCGTGGCGGTCGAGGCGCCCCGCGTCGAGAGCCGGCTGCGACTGTCGGCGGCGCTCGTGGCCGAGCTGCCCGAGCTCCTGCGGGCGGCGCAGCCCGCCTTCGCCGCCACGGGCGGCCTCCATGCGACCGCCCTCTTCGGCCGGGAGGGGGAGCTCCTGTGCGTGCGCGAGGACGTCGGTCGCCACAACGCTATGGACAAGGTGGTCGGGCGCGCCCTCCTCGACGGGCGCCTGCCGCTCGGCGAGCATCTGCTCTGCGTCAGCGGACGGCTTTCCTTCGAGCTCGTGCAGAAGGCCGCCGTGGCCGGCTGTCCGGTGCTGGTGGCCGTTGGGGCGCCCTCGACGCTGGCCGTCGACCTCGCCCAGAACCGTGGAATCACGCTCTGCGGCTTCGTCCGGGGCGGGAGCCTGAACGTGTACTCGGAGACCTGGCGGATCGAGCCGTAACCGGCGTCCTCCTCCTGGGAGGTGCGAGCCGGCGCTTCGGCTCTCCGAAGGCGCTCGCGCGCTTGGGCGGGGAGACGGTGGCGGAGCGCGCACACCGGCTC
>DASQWP010000218.1:0-9172 GCA_035640195.1 Gaiellaceae bacterium
CCCGCGGCCGTGTCCGGGGCCAGGCCCCGGCCGTGTCTCGCGCGGCCAGGTCTGCGGCCGGGCCCGTCGTGCCCGGCTCGGCCCAGTCGGGGTCAGACCCCGGACAGGTCCGAGGTGGCCGTGGGAGCCGGCCGCGCGCGACGCCTGCGGAAACCGCGGCCGGGCTCGAGGGCGGCGCCGCTCGAGCGGACGATGAGCGCCACCGAGACGAGGATGGCGCTCCCCGCGACGAGCATCTGCACCGTGATCTCCTCGCCCAGGAGCGCCCAGCCGAGGACGACGGCGACGATCGGGTTCACGTAGGCGTAGGTGGAGACGAGCGAGGTCGGCGCCGCGCGCAGGAGCCAGACGTAGGCGCTGAAGCCGATCAGCGTGCCCGCGACCACGAGATAGGCGACCGCCAGGAGCGCGTCCGCGGAGAAGCGCGCGTCGTCGAGCTCACCGCTCGAGGCCGAGACGACAGTCAGGAGGACGCCGCCGCAGAGGGCCGCCAGACCAGCCGAGACGAGCGGGCGCTTCGGCAAGGCGGCTCCGCGAGAGTAGAGCGACCCTGCAGCCCAGGCGAACGCGGCCCCCACGGCGACCAGGGCTCCCACCCGGTCGAACGAGCCCTCGCCGAACGGATCGAGGAGGAAGGCCAACCCCGCGAACCCGGTGACGAGTCCGACGTTGGCCGACACGTGCAGCCGCTTGCCGAACACGATCCGATCGAGGAGCGCCATCCAGAGCGGGATGCTCCCGATGAGAAGCGCGGCCACGCCCGAGGGGACGGTCTGCTGCGCCCAGGCGAGACCGCCGTGGCCGACGAGGAAGAGCGCGCCGCCGAACACTAGCCCGGCCCGGATCTCGCGCCACCCGATGCGGTCGCCGTCCCGGTCGCCGCGGGGGAGCGCCCACGCGAGCAGGATCGCCCCCGCCGCCAGGTGTCGGATCCCCATCGAGAGGAACGGGGGCAGGTCGCGGACAGCGATCGTCACGGCCATGAACGTCGAGCCCCAGACGACGTAGATCGTCCCCAGGGCGAGCCAGACCCTGCCTCCCAGGCGCGCCACGCAGGAAGGATGCCTGCCGCAGGTCGATCAGCTCAAGTCGAGTTCACGCTCGAGTCGACCAGCTGAGCTGATAGAGGACGAAGGCGCCCGAGCGGACGCCTTCGCCTGCGGGAAGAGGGACTACGTCTATTAAGAGTCGCGCGGACGGTCGTTCCTTGCCCGAGCTAGTCTTGGCCCTGTGACGCCCCTCCTCGACACGCTGCAGCGGCCGCTTCGGGATCTCCGGATCTCGGTGACCGACCGCTGTAACTTCCGCTGCGTCTACTGCATGCCGCGCGAGGTCTTCGGGCGCGACTACGCCTTCCTTCCCCGCGCCGAGCTCCTCACCTTCGAGGAGATCGAGCGCCTCGCGCGCGTCTTCGCCTCCCGCGGCGTTGAGAAGATCCGCCTGACGGGCGGCGAGCCGCTTCTGCGCCGCGACCTCGACAGGCTCGTCGCGCTGCTCGCACGCATTCCCGGGCTCGACCTGACGCTGACGACGAACGGCGTCCTCCTGCCCGCCAAGGCGCAGGCACTGGCCGACGCCGGACTCGCGCGGGTCACCGTCAGCCTCGACTCGCTCGACGACGACGTCTTCCGGGCGATGAACGACGTCGACGTCCCCGTGGCGGACGTCCTGGCCGGGATCGAGGCGGCGCACTCGGCGGGCCTGGCGCCCGTCAAGGTGAACACCGTCGTCAAGCGGGGCCTCAACGAGGAGAGCGTCCTGCCCCTCGCGGGTCACTTCCGAGGCACCGGCGTCGTCCTCCGCTTCATCGAGTTCATGGACGTCGGCACCACGAACGGCTGGCGGCTGGACGAGGTCGTGCCCGCGTCCGAGATCGTCGCTGCGATCGACGCCGAGTGGCCGCTCGAGCCGGTGGAGCCGAACTACCGCGGCGAGGTGGCGCGCCGGTACCGCTACCGGGACGGCGCCGGCGAGATCGGCCTCATCGCCTCCGTGACCCAGCCCTTCTGCGGCGACTGCACGCGGGCCCGCATCTCGGCCGACGGGACGCTCTACACCTGCCTCTTCGCGTCCGGCGGTCACGACCTGCGCGCACCGCTCCGGGAGGGAGCGAGCGACGAGGAGCTCGCCGCCGCGATCGACGGAATCTGGAGCCGTCGGGCGGACCGCTACTCGGAGCTGCGCTCCGCGGAGACGCCGGCGAGGCGCCGTGTCGAGATGTCCCACATCGGGGGATAACCGAACCCCACCCCTCGATATGCTCCGGGCGTGACTGCTCGGGTCGGACGCCATCTGCCCCGCGGCTGGGGCGACCTCTTCTTCCAGCTCGGTCTCTGGCTCGGCTTCGCGCTCGTCTACCAGCTGGCCCGCGGCTTCGCCGACCGCAGCCCGCTCGAGGCGTTCGAGAACGGGCGGCTCCTCATCGACACCGAGCAGGCCGCACGAACCCTCGTCGAGCTCGACCTCCAGCGCGTCGTCCTGCACGCGGGCGAAGTGGCGGTGGAGACGGTCAACTGGACGTACTGGCTCGCGCAGTTCCCCGTCGTCGGGCTCGGGCTCCTCTGGATCTACCTCCGTCGTCACGACGCCTTCCTGCCGGTGCGGAACTGGCTCCTCTGCACGAACCTGCTGGCCCTCGTCGGCTACGTGCTCATGCCGACGGCGCCGCCGCGCATGTTCCCGGAGTGGGGCTTCGTGGACACGCTCGCCGCCTCGTCCTCGGTCAACCACGGCAGCGGCCTGATCGAGCTGGCCTCCAATCCCTACGCGGCGATGCCGAGCGTGCACGCCGCCGACGCGCTCATCATCGGCTTCGCGCTCGCCACCCTCGTGCGCAGCCGGTGGCTCAGCGCCCTCTGGACGCTGTGGCCGACCTGGGTCTGGTTCTCCGTCATGGCGACGGGCAACCACTTCTGGCTCGACGTCGCCGCCGGGATCGGCGTCGCCCTGGCCGCCGGGACGATGGTGGCGTGGGCGCACAACCGCAGGCTCGCAACGGCCCCGTGCCTCTACTGCGAGCGTCGGTGGTAGCGTCCGCGGCGGCGTGAGCCGCACTCCCACAGCCGAGAGCGTCAAGCGGACGTACACGGACGAGGCGCGCCGTCTCGCGAACCGCTCGATCAGGAGCCTCGAGGGGACGAACGTGTCGCCGGATGCGCTCACGGTCGCCGGCGTCGGCCTCTGCATCGCGGGCGCCGCCGTCGTCTACTTCGAGTACGCCTCCGAGTGGCTCTTCCTGGTCGGCGCCGCTCTCTTCGTGATCGGCTCCGTCCTCGACATCCTCGACGGCGCACTCGCCCGGAGGAGCGGGAGCGGGACGCCCTTCGGCGCGTTCCTCGACTCCACGGTCGACCGCGTGGGCGAGGGCTTCATGATCGGCGCGATCGGCCTCGTGCTCCTCCGCGACGGGAGCGAATGGGGCGTTGCGCTCGCCTTCGCCGCCGTAGCCGGCTCTTTCCTCGTCAGCTACACGCGCGCGAAGGCGGAGATCCTCGGGCTCAAGGGCGACGTGGGAATCGGCAGCCGGGCCGAGCGCGTCGTGGTGCTCACGGTCGGCCTCGTCTTCGCCCCCTTCGGGGCGCTCCCCTGGACGATGGCCGTCCTGACCGCGACCGCCTGGGTCACGGTCGTGCAGCGAGTGCTAGCAGTCCGTTCGCAGCTCCGAGCTCCCTGACTGCTAGACTGCTAGCACCATTATGAGTGCTAGCAGAACAGGAATCCTAGTCCGCATGCCCGCCGCGCTCAAGAGCGCCCTCGCCCGCGAGGTCGCACGGCGTGGGAGCACGCTCAACGACATCGCCGTACAGATCCTGGCGGATCGCTTCGGCGTGCACTTCGAGCCGAGCGGCCGCAAGGGCTCCGTGCCGGGGACGAGCGGCGACGTGCTCCTGCGCGTCCCCGCCGAGCTCAGGGAGCGGCTCCAGGGCGCGGCGGAGGCTTCTGCCAGCACGACGAACAAGCTCGTGGTCGACACGCTCAGCGAAGAGCTTCGCGGAAAGGAAACGATGGCTTCGACGAACGGCAAGCAGAACGGCAGGGCGCGCTCGGAGGACAAGGTGCGGGTCGCCGTCATCGGCGTGGGCAACTGCGCCAACTCGCTCCTGCAGGGAGTCGAGTACTACAAGGACGCGGACCCGGCCGAGTTCGTGCCCGGTCTGATGCACGTCGACCTCGGGGGCTACCACGTCCGCGACGTTGAGTTCACGGCCGCCTTCGACGTGACCACGGAGAAGGTCGGCAAGGATCTCGCAGACGCGATCTGGGCGCACCCCAACGACACCTACAAGTTCGCCGACGTGCCGAAGACGGGCGTGACGGTCTCTCGCGGCATGACCCACGACGGGCTCGGCAAGTACCTCTCCGAGATCGTCGAGAAGGCCCCCGGCGACACTGACGATGTAGCCCGCATCCTCCAGGAGACGAACACCGACGTCGTGGTCAACTACCTGCCGGTCGGCTCCGAGGAGGCGACCAAGTGGTATACGGAGCAGATCCTGAAGGCCGGCTGCGCGATGGTGAACTGCATGCCGGTCTTCATCGCCAAGGGCGGCTACTTCGGCAAACAGTTCGAGCAGCACGGGCTGCCGATCATCGGCGACGACATCAAGTCGCAGGTCGGCGCGACGATCACGCACCGCGTGCTCACGAGCCTCTTCCGCAACCGCGGCGTGCGTCTCGACAAGACGATGCAGCTGAACGTCGGCGGCAACGCCGACTTCCTGAACATGCTCGAGCGCGAGCGCCTGGAGTCGAAGAAGATCTCGAAGACCAACGCCGTCACGTCGATGCTCCCCTACGACATGGGGGAGGAGAACGTGCACGTCGGCCCGTCCGACTACGTGCCGTGGCTGACCGACCGCAAGTGGGCCTACATCCGCATGGAGGGCTCCGCGTTCGGCGACGTACCGCTGAACGTCGAGCTCAAGCTCGAGGTCTGGGACTCGCCCAACTCGGCCGGCATCGTCATCGACGCCGTCCGCCTCGCGAAGCTCGCCCTGAACAACGGCGTGGGCGGCGCCCTGGAGGGGCCGAGCGCCTACCTGATGAAGTCGCCTCCGAAGCAGATCGCGGACGACGAGGCGTACGACCGCGTCGAGAGCTTCATCAAGAAGCACGCCCGCAAGGCTGCCAAGACACCGGCGAAGGCCTGAGCCGGCTGGACGAGAGGCCGGCTCGCGCCGGCGTCTCGTGCCTCCGGAGAAGCTAGTCCGTCATTCCTCCTGGCTCGCGCCGACCACGGTCGGCTTGTCGGAGAGCACCTGGAGCTCGGCCGCCCGAACCTGCTCGTCGACAGTCGTCACGCGGCAGTCGGTCGGGTTGTCCGGGTCGTTGTCCTGCTCCCCTTGGAAGGACTCCTGCCCGGTGCACTGGTTGTCGACGACGCGGAAGAGCACGTGCGTCGCCGTCGTCGTCGGCGCCGACCAGGAGCGGAGGATGAGCACCGGCTGTACTGGGCGCGGGTTGTCGCCCGGGAAGGCGTCGGCCTGGCTCTTGAGGACGCGCTTCCAGCCGGCCGTCTTGTCAGCGGCGCAGTCCGGGTTGGCCGGGTCCGCCCCCGCCGTGCAGGCGTAGACCTCGAACGCTCGCAGGGCGGTGAAGCGATTCTGCGTCACCTGGCGCGGCTCTCCCTCGACGATGATCGTCTCGGTCAGAAGCGCCGCGCTTGCCTTCACGCCTCGGAACCTGACCGGCTCCTCGCCGGCCAGGTCGACGAGCACTTGGCGCCCCTGCGCGGGAGCTCCCACGCTCTGCCAGTTCGTCGACTCGGTGTCGTCGATGAGCTCTTCGTGGCGCTCGCCGTCCCCGCTCGCGGCCGCACCCTGGTGCACGGACGCGTGGTTCGTCGGGAACTCGATCGTCACAACACGGTTTTCGCCCGGCCTCAGGTTCGTGAGCCGGAAGCGGACGTGGCCGTACCCCTCCGCGTTGGCGACGAGGTCGTAGGCGCGAAAGAGCGGCCCGCGGGCGTCGCGGTCCGTCACGAAGCCCGCGACGTTGTCGAGGTTCGGGCCGGCCGTGGCGGGGTTCGTGTCCGCGATCGGCGTCACGCGCGCCTCGTAGTGGCCGACGAAGATGTCGGCGCTCACGGGCTCGCCCGTCTCCTGCGAGACGGCCTCGAACGTGACCGTGCCCTCCTCGTGCAGCGGCGAAGCGAAGTCGGGCGTCGGCTGGTCGTCGTCCGCGTCCACCGTGGCCGCGGCCTCGCCGAAGCCACGCCGAGCGAAGCCGTACCAGAGGAGGTCCTGGTTGGCCCCGCCGAAGCGCATGACGTCGGCGGCCAGGATCGCGTCCCTCGCGTCCAGGAACGTCGGCCTCACCGGCATCAGCACCATCGCGTCGTAGTAGAGCTGGAACCAGCGGCGGTTCCCGGGGCACTCGTCCGCGGGCCGCTCGCCGTCTGCGCACTCCCGCTGCCGCTTCCCGTTCCCCGGGTAGCGGTCGAGCAGGAGCGAGCGGAGTCCGAAGTTCGTCGTGCTCCAGATCTCGCCGTCCGCGTGCACCTGCGGGCCCGTGAGGTCGTACCCCACGTCGCTCAGGTTCAGCGGGTTGATCTGCGAGTACCTCCCGGGCTGCGGGAACTGTCCGGCGGACGGAAAGTTCATGCCGTAGTTCCGGATCGCTCGGATCGGGTTGCCGGTGACGTAGGCGCCGACGGCCCATGGGTTCTCTCCCCCGACCGGGACGAAGTTGTACTCGTTCAGGTACTCCATCGCGTTCAGGTCGCCGAAGCTCTCGCCCATGGCGCCCGCGTGGTCGCCCCGGCGACGCTCGCCCTTCCCGATCATGCGGTTCTCGATCATGTGGCCGTACTCGTGGCCGATGACGGCCATGTCGTAGTCGCCGTCGACGCACGGCGCATAGAAGGCGCCGGCGATCGGCTGCCAGAGGAACATGTTCGTGATCGAGCTCTCACCGTCGGGCCGGGTGGCCATGTTCGCGTTGTCCCGGGACCCAGGCACGACCGCGCCCGACTGCGCGCGGCCGAGCAACCGGTCGTTCTCGAGCGTCGGGCTCCCGAAGTTGTAGTCCTGGGCGTTCCAACGTTGCTCGGTGAAGCCGAGGAAGTACGACCAGTCGTGCATGCGGTTGTGCATGGCGAAGAGGTTCGTGACGGCGGCGTCGATGTCGTTGCCCGAGCCGACGACGAAGTTGGCCGGATCGCACCTCGTCTCGAACCAGACGTTGGTCCACGGGTAGACGTAGTCGCGCGTGGGGCTCGTCGGCCGGTACCCCGTCCCCGGAGCCTCGTCCTCGGGGCTGAACCACTGCTCGAAGCTGTCGGCGGCGTTCCCCATCGTCGTGAACGTGGGAGCTCCGGTCCGCGCGTTGGTGTCCCACGGCACCCGGGCGGCCGCGTTGGCGACGGCCAGCTGGCAGCCGGGCGCGTCGTCCCAGCACCAGAGGTCGCGCGTGTCGGCGCTCGGGTAGTTCCACGGGTGCTCGTTGATCGGCGTGAGCTGCGGGTAAGCGGGGAAGACCTCCCAGGTCGGGTTGTCGGCCGCGTGGTCGACGATGCTCTCGCGGAAGAGGACCGCGCCGGTGTCGGCGTCGATGACCTGCCAGTAGCCCTCGATCTGGCCGTTCACCGGCGTTTCGAGCACGGTCGTCTCGTACGCCCGGACGGGCCCGCCCTTCGGAGTCGGGAAGGCCGCGGCGCGAACGCTCTGCGGCTGGTCGAAGCCCTCGACGTCGAGAATCGTCCAGCCCTTCTCCCTGCCGGCGACGCGGACGTCGTCGGTGGAGACCTCCTCGCCGACCTTCTGCGCGGAGGCTACCCACGCCTCGACGGACGAGAGCTCGGAGGTGCCCGCCAGCGTCGTGTCGCCCGTCACCGCCGACGAGACGTAAGCGACGTCCCAGCCGCGCTTCGCGCCCCCGACGACGCCGACGACGAGCACTCCACCGGTCGCGGTGGCGAGCCCGCCGACCCTCTGGCGGAAGACGACCGCATGACCGTCGCTGCCCTCGAGCGCGACGTCGCTCTGGAGCTTCAAGCCCGCGAGCGAACTCAAGCGGAAAAGACCCCTGTTCGCGTCGATCCACGAGCGAGCCGCCTCGGAGGCGCTACCCGCTCTCAGGTTCGTGGCGAGAAAGCCGCCGTGCTTGACGAGCGACTGCGGCGTGCCGAACTCGTTCCAGCGCACTTCGGCGCCGAGACGCTCGACGGCGGCGACCTGCGCTTCGGTCGGCGCCAGCGTGGCGGTTCGCGAGTCGAGCTCATTCGCCTGCCCGCCCTCGATCTCGGCGATCTGGACGATGCCGAGGCTCGACGACGGCACGAGGAGCATGAGCCCCAGCAGCGCAAGGAGCACGCCGAGGCGCGAGCCGCGCAGGGCTCGACGATGGTGAGCCATGGTTCCCCCTCTGTTGTCCTGACTGACGTGGCGCCGGTGTTCTAAACGATCTTCGGCCGTCTCGCCAGCGCGCCGCCGGCTACCAGTTGGCGATCACCCGGCAAGGTCCGCCCGAGCCCTCCTCCCACGGGATCAGCCCGACGTAGGCGAGCGCGCCTCGCCGGGGGATGCGGTCGAGGTTCGCGAGATTTTCGATCCCGTACCGATCGGTGGCGAGGAAGTTCACGTGCACCGGGAAGGTCGTCGAGTTGCCCGGGTCGAGGCTCATCGTGTCGACGCCGATCGCCGTGACGTCGCGCCGCTCGGCCAGCCACATCGCCGCCTCCTCCCCGAAGCCGGGAAAGTGGTAGTCGGGAAACGACGCGCCGCCCTTGAACTCGAGCGGATCGTCCACCTTGTCGGCCCAGCCCGAGTCCATCGCCACGAGCGCGCCGCGCGGGATGCGGCCGTGCCGGCGCTCGAAGCGGCGGAGGTCGTCCGGGGTCACCGTCGCGTCCGGGTCGCGCGAGGCCCGCCTGGAGATGTCGACGACGACGATCGGCACGAGCAGCTCCCGCGGCGTGATCTCAGGCGACAGGCGCCCGCCGGGAACGAAGTGCCCGGGCGCGTCCATGTGGGTGCCCGAGTGCTCGCCGAGCGTCCACCTCTGCGCGTAGAAGCCGTCCGTCGCGTAGTTCGCGATCGTCTCCCGCTGGGGCTCCTCTCCGGTCACGAAGACCGGAAAGCCCTCCCGGAACGTATGGGTCAGATCACGAAAGCGCTTCTTCGCCGGACGCCCCGCAGTCGCTCCCACCGGCAGGGCCGCCGCGAGCGCGGCC
>DASQWP010000219.1:0-11959 GCA_035640195.1 Gaiellaceae bacterium
ATCCCGCGCTCGGCGCAGGCCCGGTGCGTTGGATACTCGTCGGTGACGTAGACGAGGTCGGGACTGATCGTCTCGACGCCGAAGATCTTCACGCCTCGGTCGGCCATCCAGTGCACCGCCTCCGCCGAGACGCCGCTGAAGCCGTCGAGGAAGGCCGGTGTGCCCGCCGTCCTGTTGTAGTGGTCGGTGCAGAAGAGGAGGATGTCGCCCTCGCGCACCTCCTGGCCGCTCGCGGCCACGGCCTGCTCGAGCTCGCCGGCGGTGACGTCGTGGGCCTTCGGGTACTGCCGGACATCGACGCAGACGGCCTCGCCGCAGAAGACGTCCAGGGGCATCTCCGCGATCGCGGCCGCGCCGGGGCTCCGGTCGTAGTGGCCGAACGCGTCCACGTGGGTCGCCGCGTGGTTCGACGTGATGATGATCTCCGCCGCGAACGACGGCCGCCCCTCCTCCACGTCGGTGTGCTGGATGTGGCGCAGGATCTGCGTCGGAGGGAAGAAGGGGTGCAGCTGGGACTCGCGCGAGAGGGGCTGCGAGAGGTCGATCACGTATCGTGCCACCGGGCTACTCCTTTCCCGCCGTTTCCTTGCAGACCTGGACGATCCGGGGGACGAGGGCGCCGACGATCCGCTCCCCGGTCTCCCGGCTCGCGCGCGTCGCGTCCCCGACCACCCCCGACCCGGTGATGTCGCGCAGCATGTCCATCGGGACGACGACGCCGGGCCCCTTGTGGGTCATCCCGTACTTGCCGAAGGACGTCCACGCGAGGCCCGCCTCCCGGACGGCGGCGCCGCGATCGAACGCGTCACGCGTCCGCTCGTCCTCGAGCACTCGCTGCCCGAGGGCGAGCGCGATCGACGTCTCGGCCTCCTCGGCGTGGATCATCGGACCCTCGATCTCGGCGAGGACGTCGGCGGCAAGGTCCCACCACTGCACCAGGAAGACGCGGCATCCCGTCGTCTCGAGGTAGTGGTTCACGGCAACGGTGAGCGCGGCGATGTTGCCCCCGTGGCCGTTGACGGCCACGAGGTTCTCGAACCCGTGGTGGACGAGCGAGTCGCAGACCTCCCGGAACACGTCCAGGAAGGTGGTCGTCGAGAGGCGCATGCTCCCGGGAAACTGCATGTGGTACCAGGAGACGGTCACGTTCAAAGTAGGGGCGACGAGGAGCTCGACGCCCTCCTCGGCGCCCAGCTCGGCGGCCCGCGCGCAGAGTGAGCGCGCGATGAAGCAATCCGTGTCGAGCGGCATGTGATGCCCGTGCTGCTCGGTCGAGCCGATCGGGATCAGGACGGCGTCGACGCCGCGCTCGCGGGCGGCCCCGACCTCCCGCCAGGTGAGGCGCTCGAGGAAGCGCTCGTCCGTCACGCGTCGTCCTCGCAGGAGACGTTGGCGTAGCCGGAGCGAAACGGGCTTTCGGCTCCCGTCTCGGGGTCGTACGTGTGACGCCAGACGCAGCCGGTGTCGTTGGCGAGCAGGTGGATCGAGACGGAGGGCTCCTCCGAGGTCGTGCGGACGCGGTGGATGTCGTCCCGCGGCGGGAGGAGGACGTAGAAGTCGCCCGGCGCGAGCGAGCGGCGCTCGACCAGCTCGAGGCCGCCGTCGCGCTGCGCGTAGAGCTCCTCGTCCTGCTCCCCTCGGTAGAGGCCGACGAGGCCCCAGGCGAGATGGTCGTGCACGGGAGTGGCCGCCGCGGGCGGGACGACGAGCGTGAACAGCGAGAGCGAGCGGTCGCCGCTGCGAAAGAGGAGCCACTGGCCGATCCCTCCGCCCATGCCGCTCTCCGGCGCTTCGCGGCGGAACTCGGCCGGAAGCCACTCCTCGTCCGCGAGGAGCTCGGCGAAGACGGGCCGGATCGCGTCGCACGCCTCCTCGGGGGAGCCGGCACGCCCGATCGCGTCGCGCGCCGCGGCAACGAGCTCCCTCACCGTCGCGCCGTCCAGGACGTACTCGTCGGCGCTCATGCGGTCGCGGTGGCGGGCTGGGGGAGGCGCTCGAGGTAGGCGATCACCTCGTCGGCGCTCGTCACCTCCGCGTAGCGCCGGTGCACGTCCCGGAGGTTCGAGAGATGGGCGTCGTGGCCCTGGTCGCCCACGCAGTCCTCCGGGACGAGCGTCCGGAAGCCGTTCGAGAACGAGTCGACGGTCGTCGCGCGGACGCAGCCTGAGGTCGTGCAGCCGGTGACGACGACGGTGTCGCGCCCTGCCGCCGTCAGGAGCGAGTGCAGCGGCGTCCCGTGGTAGAACGACGGCCACTTCTTGGGCAGGAGGACGTCCGAGTCGTCCCAGACGCGCTCGTCCACCTCGGCCCAGCGCGAGCCGGGCGTGATCTCGGCACAGGGCGGGAGCTTGACCGTCCAGAGGCCGCTCGAGCGTTCGTCCTCCCAGGCGACGACGGTCTGGAAGACGGGGACGCCGCGGGACCGCGCCGTCTCCAGCAGCCGAGCGGTGTTGACCGTCGCGCGCTCGATCAGCTCGGCGCCGCCGAACTCGAAGGCGGGGTCGGTGAAGGCGTACTGGAGGTCGACGACGAGCACCGCGGGTCGCTCACCCGGCTCGATGCTCGCCTGGCCGTAGCCGCGCGCCACCCAGGGATCGTCGGGAGCGAGCTCGAGCCCCACGGCCCGGCCTAGCCGACGCGGTGCCAGTTCACGAAGCTCGGCCTCCACTTGGTCCCGAACGTGGAGAAGAGCCGGACGACCTCGCGCGAGCCGCACTTGCGGCAGGGAGGGGGCTCGGCGGAGGCCTGCACGAGCTCCTCGAACCGCTCCTCGCATTGCGGGCAGCGGTACGCGTAGATCGGCACGGCCGAAGTCTAACTTATTGCGTTAGAGTCGTTCTCATGGCGGCGACACCGTCGCTGGGAGAGCTCCGGCGGCTCGCAGAGGCACAAGGCGTGGCCCCGACGGACGAGGACCTGGAGGCGGTCCGCGCCTTCCTGGCGGTGCTGCTGCCCGCCTTCGCGGAGCTCGAGCGGATCGTCCCCCCGGGGACGCCGCCGGCGGGGCTCTTCCTGCCCCGGGAGGCCGGGTGACGGTAGCCGGGCTCGCCCGCAGGCTCCGGGACGGCGAGCTCTCGCCGCGGGAGGCGGTCCAGCACTACCTCGACCGCATCGAGGCGCACGACGGGACCGTGAACGCCTACATCACGGTCCGCGCCGAGGAGGCGCTGGCCGAGGCGGACGCGCTCGAGCGCGACCCCCCGCGCGGACCGCTCTGGGGCGTGCCCGTCGCCGTCAAGGACGTCATCGACGTCGCCGGGACGCCCACGACGGCCGCCTCGCGGATCCTCGCCGACAACATCGCCGACGGCGATGCCCACGTCGTCGCAGGCCTGCGAGCGGCCGGCGCGATCCTCCTCGGCAAGCTGAACCTGCACGAGTTCGCCTACGGCGCACTCACGACGAGCCCGCATTTCGGCCCCGCGCGCAACCCCTGGTCGCCCGACCGCGTCTGCGGAGGCTCGAGCGGCGGGAACGGCGCCGCCGTTGCGGCCGATCTCGCCGCCGCCACGCTCGGCACCGATACGGCGGGGTCCATCCGGATCCCCTCCTGCTACTGCGGCGCGACCGGACTGCGGCCCTCGACGGGCCGCGTCTCGAACCGGGGCGTGGTCCCGGTCGCCTGGAGCTTCGACACCGTGGGGCCGATCGCGGGGACGGCGGAGGACTGCGCGCTCCTCCTGGGGGCGATCGCGGGGCACGATCCTCGGGACCCCTCGACCGTGGACGCTCCGGTGCCGCCCTACGGCGAATCCCTCGCCGGCGGCGTCCGCGGCCTGCGGATCGGCGTCGTCACGAGCCTCGTCGAGCGGGCCGACCCGAGGATCGCGACGGCGGTGTCCGAGGCGCTCGACGAGCTTCGCTCCCTCGGCGCCGAGCTCGTCCCGGTCGCGCCCGCCCTGCTCGAGCACGCGGGGACGATCCAGCAGGCGATGCAGTTCCAGGAGGCGACGGCGGCGCACCACCCGTGGCTGCGCACGCGCCTCTCCGACTACGGCGAGGACGTCCGCGCACGCCTCCTCGTCGGCCTCTTCCTGCCCTCGACTGTTTACGTGACGGGCCAGCGGGCGCGGCGCGTCGTCTACGAGGAGCTCCGGCAGGTCTTCAAGTGGGTTGACCTCCTCGCCGCGCCCGCGATGCCGGTGTTGCCGCCCTGGATCGGCGAGGAGACCGTGGAGGTCGAGGGCCGCGAGGTTCCCTACCGGCTCGCGCTGATCCCGCACAACTCACCCTGGAGCCTCGTCGGCTCGCCCGTCGTGAGCGTGCCCTGCGGCTTCGTCGAAGGCCTCCCGGTCGGGCTCGCGCTAGTCGGCCCGCGCTTCGGCGAGGAGACGGTGCTGCGGGCGGCGCACGCGTTCCAGACCGCGACCGATTGGCACGAGCGCCGGCCGGCGCTCGCTAGGCAGGCCGAGGAACGAGCGGCTCTCCCGTGAGCAGGAGCTCGACCCCGCCCATCCCCCAGTGCGTCTCGCCCTCCTCGGTGAGCAGCGAGGGAACGCCGCCGACCCCCGCCGCGTCCGCCTCGGTGCGAACGGCATGAAGCCGCGCGATCCGATCCGGGCTGTATGCGGCCTGCATCGCGCCCTCGGGATCGAGGCCCGCCCGCTCGGCCGCCCGCGCGATCTCCGCGTCGGTGGCGATGTCCTCTCCCTCGCAGAAGAAGGCCTCGTAGAGCGCATGCTTGAAAGCCCGCAGCCGATCCTGCTCTCCGGCCCAGAGACAGGCCGCGAGCGGCAGCGTGGAGCGGGGCTGGTAGCGGGGGAGGTGGATCTCGATCCCGAGCCCCAGCGCCCGCCGGTAGACGTGGCGCGTCCAGTCCACGCGCAGGTGGTCGCCGCGGGGCTCGAGCAGGCGCTTGGGAGCGGGCCGCAGCTCGTAGGGGAGCCACTCGACCGCGACCTCGCCACGGTCCTCGGCCGCCTCGACGGCGTGGGTCTCGAGGTACGAGTACGGGCAGACGACGTCGTAGTAGAAGCGGACGGAGCGCACGATGCGAGCTTATAGACTGGGCTCGGCGATGCTCTGCGGCGTCGCGCAGACGGCCCCCCGGCTCGGCGAGCCCGCTCGCAATCTCGAGGCCTGCCTCGCTCGGCTCGAGGAGGCGGCCGCCGCGGGGTGCCGTTTCGTCGTCCTCCCGGAGTGTGCGACGTCCGGCTACATGTTCGCGAGCGAGGAGAACGCGGCCCGCGCCGCCGAGCCGATCCCGGGACCGAGCGTCGAGGCGCTCGAGCGGGCATGCGCGCGGCTCGACCTCTATTGCGTCGCCGGCCTGCTCGAGCGGGACGAGGACCACCTGCGGAACACCGCCGTGCTGGTCGGTCCCGAGGGGCTCGTGGGCCGCTACCGGAAGACGCATCTCCCGTACCTGGGCGTCGACCGCTTCGTCGTGCCGGGAGACGAGCCGCCCGAGGTCTTCGAGACGCCGCTAGGGCGCATCGGGATCGAGATCTGCTACGACCTTCGCTTCCCGGAGCTGACCAGGGCGATGGCGCTGCGCGGGGCGGAGATCGTCGTCCACCCGACCAACTGGCCTGCGGCCGTGAGGCCGCTCGCCGACTTCCTCACCCGGGCACGCGCGGCCGAGAATCGGGTCTTCCTCCTGACCGCGAACCGGGTGGGCCGCGAGGGCGGGACGGAGTTCTTCGGCCGGAGCCAGGTCGTCGACCCGCTCGGGACGCGCCTGGCCGAGGCCGGCGAGGAGGGGGAGGAGCTCGTCGTCGCCGAGATCGACCCGGCCGAGGCGCGCGAGAAGGACCACGTGATCGTGCCGGGGGAGTACGAGCTGCATCTGTTCGGCGACCGGCGGCCCGAGCTGTACGGAGCGCTGGTCGGGGAAGCACATCCTGTTCACATGCGATAGAGGAGGTGGCGAGGTGGCAACGACCGAAGAGAGCCTGACCTACGAGGCGATCCTCGAGAAGGACGGCGTCAAGGTGGCCAGGAGCCCGTGGGGCCCCGACGACGAGATCGGGCGCCTGAACTGGGTCACGCCGGAGTCGCAGAAGGAGATCCTCGAGCAGCTCGACGGGACGAAGGTCTTCGACCTCTCGGTCGACTACTTCATCGGGATGCCTTCGTGGTCGGCTGCCGGCGACCCGAAGTTCGACATCTGGATGACGCACACGCCGCAGGGATCGGTGAACGACAACCTCTCGGGCGCCGGCGCCGAGGTGCACGAGAAGTACAGCTACTGCGGCGACTCGATGGCCATGTACACGCACTGCGGTACGCACATGGACACGCTCAAC
This sequence comes from Gaiellaceae bacterium, assembly GCA_035640195.1. Classification (GTDB taxonomy): domain Bacteria; phylum Actinomycetota; class Thermoleophilia; order Gaiellales; family Gaiellaceae; genus DASQWP01. The sequence goes on from DASQWP010000219.1 coordinate 6,249, forward strand.
CACCTGGGCTACTTCGGCTGCTTCTGGAACGGCTGGACGGCCGAGAAGCACCTCGGCAGCCGGACGTGGACGGTCGGCGGGACCGAGAAGTACCCCACCATCATCGCGCGCGGCGTCCTCCTCGACATCGCCGGGCTGCACGGCGTCGACTGCCTGCCCGACAGCTACGAGGTGACGGTCGAGGACGTGACGAAGGCGGCGAGCGAGCACGGCGTCGAGCTCCGCCGCGGCGACGTCGTCTGCCTGCGCATGGGCCGGATGACGGCCTGGCCCGACTACGACGGCTACCTCCTGAACCCGCCCGGGATCGGGCTGGCAGCCGCCCGCTACCTCTGTGAGGAGGCCGGCGCGATGTGCATCGCCGGCGACACCATCGGCCTCGAGGTGCTCCCCTCGGTGGACGAGGGCTTCCTCCCGGTGCACTGCTACATGTTCGCCACGGTGGGCGCGCAGATCATGGAGGTCGTCTGGATGGAAGAGATCGCGGCGGAGAAGCAGTACGAGTTCGCCTTCATCGGCGGGCCGCTCAAGCTCACCGGTGCCACGGGTGCGCCCTTCCGGCCGATCGCCGTGCCGCTCCGGAGCTAGCGCCGGTGGCGACCCAGGCGCTCACCATCGACCGGGCCCGGAGCACCGAGCGGATCGAACGCGACATCGAGACGCTCGCCGGGCCCGACTACACGCGCTCCGACGAGGCGATCCGCCGGTACGCCTACACGCCGGAGTACCGGGCCACGCTCGACTACTTCGTCCGCGAGCTGGAGGCGATCGGCTTCGAGATCTCCTACGACCCCGTCGGAACCCTGGTCGCGCGCAACCGTCCTCCGGGCGAGAAGGTCTTCGGGATCGGGTCGCACTGCGACTCGAACCGGAACGGCGGCAAGTACGACGGCACGATGGGCGTCGTCACCGCGCTCGAGGTCTGCCGGCTGAACGGGGAGCTCGGGCTCGACCTCCCCCTCCAGCTCGTCTCCTTCCTCGAGGAGGAAGGCTCGGGCTTCGGGCAGATGCTGCTCGGGAGCCGGATCACCGCCCAGCGGGTCACGGAGGAGGAGCTGCGCGAGGAGTTCCGGGCGATCGACGACGGGCGGACGTTCTGGGAGCACGCCGAGGAGGCCGGCTACGAGCCGTCGCGCTGGCGCGAGTCGCTCCGCATCCTCGACGACCTCACGGGCTGGATCGAGCTCCACATCGAGCAGGCGCGCGTGCTCCAGGACACCGGAAACCGGATCGGCGTCGTGAACGCGATCGCCGGCTACATCCACGCGGACATCTTGCTCGAGGGCCGGGCCGACCATGCCGGCGCGACGCCGATGGACTTCCGTCTCGACGTCGCGCCCACGGCTGCGCAGATCATCCTCGAGGTCGAACGGCTGGCGAGGCAGGCCGGGAACGGCACCGTCGGCACGGTCGGCGAGATCGAGTTCGAGCCCGGGATCATCAACGTCGTCCCGGGACGGGCGCGGCTCTCGCTCGACACCCGCGGCGTCGTCGAGGAGGGGTTCCGCGCGGTCGCGCGCGACATCGAGGCGTTTGCCCGGGAGGCGGCCGAGCGGAGCGACTTGCGGTCCACGTACCGCCAGCGGCAGACCCTCCCCGCGACGCCGCTGGACGAGCGGATCGTCGGTGCACTCGAGACGGCTGCGAAGGGGACCGGAGAGCCGTTCATGGTCATGTCCTCGGGGGCGGCGCACGACACGATGTGCGTCGCGGACCACGTGCCCTCCGCGATGGTCTTCGTCCCCTGCAAGGACGGCATCAGCCATTCTCCCGACGAGGACGCCGACCCGGCGGACGCCGCCCTGGCGGCCGAGATCATCCTCACCGCGATCCGGTCGCTCTGACCGCCGCTCAGTGACCGGCCGCTTCGAGGATTGCGGCTCGCAGACGCCCGACGATGCGCGTCTTGGGGACGTAGCCGTGGGCACCCGCGCGCTCGGCCCGGACGGCGTCGCTCCGGAGGTCGGACTCGGTGAGGACGAGGATTCGCGTCGACGAGTCGGTCGCGCGGATCCGCCGCGTCGCCTCGAGCCCGTCCAGGACAGGCATCGTGATGTCCATGAGGACGACGTCCGGCTCGAGCTCTGCAGCGAGGTCGACGGCCTCCTGCCCGTTGGCGGCGCGGCCGACGACCTCGACGTCCTCGTGGTCGGCGAGCGTGGTCTCGAGCATCGCCGCGAACGGACGCTGGTCGTCGGCGATGAGCACGCGAATCGGCCTGGCCCGAGCCATACCCCGAGGCGGAGCTTAGCGGTCGCGGCGAGGGAGCGGCACGGGGCGGATTCCGCGCCCCGAGCCCGCGTAGCCGACCGTCCGCCGGTAGGAGGCGAGGAGCGTCCGGGCGAGCGCGCTGTCGCCGAGACCGCGCCGGGCGAGGGCGCGGAGCCGCTGCGCCGCGGGCCTCACGACGTAGGTTCCGGGCTCGACCCAGATCGGCACGTAGCGGACGCCGGTGACCCGCGCGCGGCCGCTCCCGGCCCGCACGTCGAGCACCGCCACGAGGCCTTCCTGGGACTCGCCGTCCTGAGCCGAGATCAAGTTGCCCTCGCCGTAGACGACGAAGCGCCCGCGGATGCGGCCGATCGGCTGGACGACGTGCGCATGCTGTCCGACGATCGCGTCCACGATCCCGCGGCGCAGCAGGAAGCGGGCCACCGCCCGCTGCTGCGCGGTGGGCGAGTGGACGTACTCGCTTCCCCAGTGGAAGTTGGCGAGGACGAGGTCGGCGCCGCGCCGTCGCGCCCGGCGTGCGTCCACGGCCACGCGCCGGGTCGAGATGAGGTTCACGGACCAGGGGTGGGGGAGCGGGAGGCCGTTCGTGCCGTACGTGTACGAGAGGAGTGCGACTCGGATGCCGTGCGCCTCGAGGAGGGTCGTGCGCCGTGAGTCCCGGCGCGAGCGCGCGGTGCCGGCATGGCGGACGCCGGCCCGCTCCAGGGCACGGAGCGTAGTCCGAATGCCCGTCTGGCCCTTGTCCACCGCATGGTTGGAGGCCACGGTGCAGGCGTCCCAGCCCGTCCAGGCGATCGCCCTCGCGAGCGCCGTCGGGCTGTTGAAGAGGGGGTAGCTCGAAGGCGGCCCCGCTCCGATGGGCGTCTCGGCGTGACAGAGGGCGAGGTCGGCGTCCCGCACGAGCGGCCGGATCCGCGCGAAGAAGGGCCGGAAGTCGTAGCCGTCGGCGCGAAGAGCGTCCGCCCGTCCGTAGATCTGGCTGTGGACGAGGAGGTCGCCGCTGGCGAGAATCGTGAGGCGGCGCGCCGGCTCGGCCGGGAATGGGCTCTCCCCCTCGGCGACGGCGAGCGCGGCGTCCGCCGGGCCCGCGGCGACCAGCGACGCAAGGCCGACAGCGAGGACGAGCCGACCTCCCATGCCCCTGGATACCACCGTGGGCGGACGGTGTCGAGATCAGCCGGTCGCGAGCCCGGGCCGGACGAGGCGCTGCGGCCGCTCGAGGCGCGCATCGTTCACGCTCGGGTTGAGCGGCTCGGCGAGCGGCGCAGCGCCGAACGAGAGCCGCGTCCGCTCGGGATCCGGGACTCCGTAGAGCGTCGTCCGCTGGCGTGCCGTCCGCCCGATCGCGCGGATCGCCTCCTCCATCCGCTCGGGCGGCATCTCCTGCCCGTGGGCGGCGCCCGCCGCGCGCGAGATGGACTCGTTCATCAGCGTCCCCCCGAGGTCGTTCGCCCCGGAGCGAAGCGCCGCCTGGGCGCCCTCGACGCCCATCTTGACCCAGGACGTCTGGATGTTCGTGATGTGCGGATGCAGCGCGAGCCGCCCCACGGCGTGCATCAGGAGCGCCTCCCGGAAGGTGGGGCCCGGCCGGGCGAGCCCCTTCAGGTAGATCGGCGCCTCCATGTGCACGAAGGGGAGCGGGACGAACTCCGTGAAGCCGCCCGACCGCTTCTGCTGGTCCCGTAGCGCGAGGAGGTGGCGCGCCCAGCTCCGCGGCCCCTCGACCGAGCCGAACATGATCGTCGTCGTGGAGCGGAGCCCGACCCGGTGCGCGGCGTCGTGCACGTCCAGCCACTGAGCCGTCGTCACCTTGTCCGGGCAGAGGGTGCGGCGGACTTCGTCGTCGAGGATCTCCGCCGCCGTGCCGGGGAGGGATGCGAGCCCGAGCTCGCGGAGGCGCGCGAGGTAGTCGTCGAGCGGGACGCCGAGGGTCGCCGCTCCCTGCCAGACCTCGAGCGCGGAGAAGGCGTGAACGTGGAGGCCGGGCAGCTCCTCCTTGACCGCCCGGCAGATGTCCGCGTACGTCTCGCCCGTGAAGGCGGGGTGGATGCCGCCCTGCAGGCAGAGCTCGACCGCGCCGCGCTCCCACGCCTCGCGGGCGCGGCGGACGATCTCCTCCAGCGGGACGAGGTAGGGGCGGCCACGCAGGTTGGCGGCCAGCTTCCCCTTGGAGAAGGCGCAGAAGCCGCAGCGGAAGTAGCAGACGTTGGTGTAGTTGACGTTGCGCGTGACGACGTAGGTGACCTCGTCGCCGCAGACGTCGCGCCGGAGCGCGTCGGCGGCCTCGAGGACGGCGGCCAGGTCGCGGCCGCGAGCGCGGAAGAGCTCGGTCACGTCGTCCTCGTCCAGCTCGTGGCCGGCCGTGACCTTGTCGAGCGCAGGCGGCCGGCGGCCGTTCGGCCCCGGGAGAAGCGGTGCCGGAGTTGCCGCTCCGGCGGCCCAGCGGTCGGAGCGGGCGAGGCCCTCGGCGTCGGCGTGGCGGCGGATCTCCTCGGCGACCCGAACGTCGGCCCACCGCTCGAGGTCGGCCACGTACTCCGGGTAGATGGGGAGGCGGGCGGCGAGCTCGAAGCCGTGCTCGTCCGTGGCCGCGCGCAGGCGCTCGATCTCCGGCCAGGGTGCCTCCGGGTTGACGTGGTCGATCGTGACGGGCGAGACGCCGCCCCAGTCGTCGATGCCCGTCTCGAGCAGGCGCGGGAAGTCGGCGTAGGAGAGGTTCGGCGGTACCTGCACGTGCATGGCAGGGCCGAGCAGCTCCCGCGCCGTGCGAGCCGTCCAGAGGAGCTCGCCGAGGCTCGGCTCCGGATGCGCGGCCATCTTCGTCCCCGGCTTGGCGCGGAAGTTCTGGACGATCACCTCCTGGACGTGGCCGTAGCGTTCGTGCAGGACGCGGATGGCCTCCAGCGCCTCGACGCGCTCCTCGCGGGTCTCGCCGATCCCGATCAGGATCCCGGTCGTGAACGGGATTGCGAGCTCGCCCGCCAGGCGGATCGTCTCCAGTCGCCGCTCCGGCAGCTTGTCCGGCGAGCCGAAGTGGGGGCCGCCCCGCTGGGAGAGGCGCGCCGAGGCCGTCTCGAGCATGAGCCCCTGCGAGGCGGAGACGGTGCGGAGGAGAGCGAGCTCCTCGCGGCTCATGACGCCGGGGTTGACGTGGGGGAGGAGCCCGGTCTCGCGGAGGACGAGGTCGCACATGCGCGCGAGGTACTCGATCGTCGTCTCGCAGCCGAGCTCGGCGAGCTCCTCCCGGGCGGCGCGGTAGCGGAGCTCCGGCTTGTCGCCGAGCGTGAACAGCGCCTCGCGGCATCCCGCCGCCGCGCCCGCCCGAGCGACCGCGACCACCTCCTCCTCGGACATGTACGCGCGCTCGCCGCGGCGAGGCGGCCGGGCGAACGTGCAGTAGTGGCAGACGTCCCTGCACAGCTTCGTGAGCGGGATGAACACCTTCGGCGAGTAAGTGACGCGCGTGCCGCGTCGCCGGC
>DASQWP010000220.1:0-3243 GCA_035640195.1 Gaiellaceae bacterium
TGAGTCGCCGCAGGCCCTCCTTCAGGGTCTCGAGCCGGGTCGACACGATCCCGGCCTCCCGCGGGACGGCCTCGACGACCTCGGTGGTCGCCAACGCGACGATCGGCATTCCCAGCTGCATCGCCTCGACGAGCGAAAGGCCGAGGCTGGTCCAGCGGTTGGGATGCAGGTAGACGCGCCGCCGCGCCATCTCCTCGTGGAGGGCGCCCTGCGGAAGATCCTCGATGCCGCCCAGCCTGGCCGCGTCCAGGCCGAAGAGGTCGATCGGCACGTCGCCGTTGAGGCGGCCGAGCAGGTCGGTCCCGGTCGCTCGCCCGCGCCGGAACGCCTCGTTGATCACCACGGCGGCCCTGGGCAGCTCGCCGGTATAGCGATGGCCCGGATCGACGACTCCCAGCTCGACGACGCGCGTGGGTGTGGAGCCGGCGTCCCAGAACAGGTCGTTGAAGGCGGTGACGTGGACGAGCGTGAGGTCCCGTCGGTCGGCGGCCGGATGCCGCATGTCGGCGAGCGGTCCTGGGGGCGTGTTGTGCTCGACGTACACGGCGTGGAGGTCGCGGCCCGGCCGCCTCCCGCCGAGCCAGCGCTCCGCGAGCCACTCGAGCTCCTGGGGACGTTGGAGGATGACGACGTCGATATCGGCCTCGGCGGCCTGGCCGGGCGTGACCTCGACAGCCGATTCCGGCCACTCCCACGTCGCCGCGCGTCCGCGGCCGTCGGGGCCGCGATCCGGGAGAACGGGCAATAGGTACTCGTGGGCGCCCTGGACGAACGCCGTCGTCCAAGAGCCGTGTACATGCCAGAGGAGGATCCTCATGCCGCCATCCCCTCGCAGGCGCTGGCGGCGACGACGGTCTCGAGAGCGGCGAGGACGTCCTCGACCCCTACGGAGCTCAGGCAAGGATGTCCTCGAACTGGACAGATACGAGCGCGGCTTCCGGCGCAGGGCGCATCCTGATCCCCAAGAAGCGCGTGGGGGACGCGCCACGGCCGCCAGCGAACGGCCGGCACCGTCGGCGCGTAGAGCGATACGACCGGCGTCCCCACGGCCGCAGCGAGGTGAGCGGGCCCGGTGTTGCCGACGACCACCGCTTCGGCTCCGCGTAGAACTGACGTCAGCTCGGCGAAGTTCGTCCGACCGCCGAGATCCAGCACCTCGGCGCGAGGGGGGCCCGCGACGAGCTCGGTGAGAGCTTTTTCGCCGGCGGTCCCCGTAACTACGACCCGGCGCCGCTCTGCGGCGAGCGCGTCCACGAGCGCGACGTGCCGCTCAGCCGGCCAAGTGCGCGCCGGCACGGAAGCGCCGGGATGGACGACGACGTACGGCGACTCTACGGCTGGTAAGCCGACGCCGGGCATGGCCGTCACCGCCAGCCTGCCGTCATCGCCTTCCGGCAAGCGGTATCCGCGAGTCGCGACGAGAGAGAGGGAGCGCTCCACCTCGTGGACGTCGTCGCCGATCCGGTGCCGGACGTCGAGGAGCGAGCCGGCGTAGTCCTCGCTCGTCGCGGCCACGACGGGCACGCCGGCCAGGCGAAGAAGCAGGGCCGTCGGTAGCGGGCTCTGGTGGAAGGAGGTGAGGATGAAGGCCTCGTCGAACCGGCGCGCGGCGAGGTCCTCGACGAGGGCGAGGATCGCTTCGCGCTCGACTGGCTCCGGCTCGGGGTCGATCCAGGCGGCCCGGTGCTCAAGCACCTCGTCGACGCCGTTGAGAACCTCCGCCGCAGCGCGCCCGCGCGGACCGCAAAGGAGCGTGACCCTGGTGGCGCCCGCCGCGACGGCGCGGATCGCCGGCCCGGCGAGAAGCACATCGCCGTCGTTGTCCAGCCGCACGACGAGGACGTGAGCGCTCATCGCGGACCTCTGAGCAGGAGGTCAACGGCCGCAGCGAGGGTGGGCGCAACCTCGGGCGCGGCCGCGATCTCCTCAGGAAGAGTGGCTGCGCTCGGCACGAGCACTCCGCGCGCCCCCGCGGCCGCGGCCGCCTCTACATCGGCGCCGATGTCTCCCACGAGTGCGCAGCATTCCGGGGCGACTCCGAGCTCTTTCGCCGCCTGCAGAACAAGGCCCGGGGCCGGCTTGCGGCACGCGCACGCAGCGTCAGGGCCGTGCGGACATATGAAGCGTGGGCCGAGCGGCCCGAGCAGCTCTTCGACGCGCCGGTTGACAGCCTCCACCTGCTCGAGCGTCAGGAGACCGCGCGCCACCCCGCTCTGGTTCGAGACCAGGGCTGTCGTGATCCCGGCGGCCCGCAGCCGGTCCAGCGCCTCCCGCGCCCCGGGGACCGGAGCGACACGGGTCGGATCGCCGTTGTAGGGGACGTCGACGACCAGCGTCCCATCCCGATCCAGCAGCACGACCGCCGGCCTGGCCGGCGCATGCCCCTTCCCTCCAGCGGCGAGGAGGAAGGGCAAGCGGGCCCAGCCGGCAAGCCACCAGAACGTGGCTGCAACCGGCATGAACAGGCTTGTTCCAACCACGCCCACGACCTCTTCCCGGTTGCCGGGACCCGACCGGAGCCGAGCCCAGGCGAGTTCCCCAGTGCCGGTAAGCCAGCCAGCCGATGCGAGCCAGGCCAGGCGGCGGAGACCGAGCGCAAACGCGGCAACTGCCAGCGCGAGCGAGGCCGTTGTGGCGAGATGCCGCCGGCGCCGCCCACGTGGCGCGCCTGCCGCGTCGTGCCAGCCGCGGCCGTGCAGAGCGCTAATGAGGACATCGTCCGCGTTCCCACGCTGGAGCGCGATCGAAGCGCCGAATCGCGCCGGCCGGACGGGATGGACAACGGACCGACTCCCAAGCACGATCCGGTAGCCAGCCGCTGTGACGCGCAGGCCGAGATCCGCGTCCTCGCGGAAGGCGCGTGGAAACCGCTCGTCGAAGCCGCCGACGCGGGTTAGAACGGAACGGCGATACGCGAGATCGGCCGTCGCCCATCGCGCCGTCTCGAGACCCTTGACGTTGCGCTCCCAGTCCGTCGGTCGCCGGTCGGTGGGCAGGGGGACGCGGATGCGGCCCTGACTTCCGCCGACGTGAGGCGGTGCGGCCGCAATATCCTCGGCTAGCCGCTCGAGCCATGCCGAGGTGGGCACGACGTCGTCGTCCAGGAACGCGATCCAATCCGCCCGTGAGGCACGCCAGCCGACGTTGCGCGCCGCAGCGGGTCCCGCGCCCTTCCCGCGGAGGACGCGCAGGCGCGTCGCGAGCGCCGAGGGCGGATCGCTCACGAGCGCCGTCCCGCGCTCG
>DASQWP010000221.1:0-10438 GCA_035640195.1 Gaiellaceae bacterium
TGGACGAGATCCGCGCCTTCGTAACCTTGATGGGCAAAGAAATCGGCTGAGAGGTCCCGAAAAATGCGTCCGCATTTTTCGGGAGAAGGGCACTAACGACGCCGCGTCGGTCGGCGCCCGCCTCGTCGTGGCGATAGGACACCTCGCAATTGTGGGAACGGGGCTCATCGGCGCATCGGTCGGGCTCGCGGCGAAGCGGGCCGGCGTGGAGCGGGTGACCGGTTGGGATCCCGACCCGGAGTTCCTCGCGCTTGCGGCCGAGCGGGGCTCCCTCGACGAGCCCGGCGAGAGCCTCGTCGGCGCCGTGGAGGAGGCGGAGCTCGCAGTCGTCGCGACCCCGGTGGCGGCACTGCAAGGCGAGATCGAGGCCGTGCTCGAGGCGGCGGGCGCCGGCTGCACCGTGACCGACGTGGGCTCGACCAAGGCCGGGCTCTGCACCGGGATCGACGACCGCGTCCGCTACATCGGCGGCCATCCGGTCTGCGGCTCGGAGGCCCGCGGGCCGGCGCACGGAAGCGGGCAGCTCTTCGAGGGCGCGACCTGGTTCCTGACCCCGGTCGCCGAGACCGACCCGGAGCGGTACAAGGCCCTGCACGGCTTCGTCGCCTCGCTCGGCGCCGTCCCCGTCGCGATCGACGCGGCCGCGCACGACCGACTGATGGCGCTCACGAGCCACCTCCCGCACGCGCTCGCCAACCTGATCCTCAACCACGCGGGCTCGGTGCGCGTGGACGGGCACGAGCCCCTCGCGGCGGCAGGCGGGTCGCTTCGCGACATGACCCGCGTGGCCGGCGCGAACCCGCGCATCTGGGTGGACATCTTCCTCGACAACGCGGCCGAGGTCCGCGGCGCGCTCGCCGAGCACCGGCGCCGCGTGGAGGAGCTCGAGCGCGCGCTGGAGGCCCGCGACGCGGGCTGGCTGGCTCGCTGGATCGGCGAGGCGGGCGGCAACCGGCGCCGGCTGCTCGAGGAGGCGTTCGCCGGGCTCGGCGAGCTCCAGCGCGTGCGGGTGCACGTCCCGGACCGCCCCGGCGTCCTCTCGGGCATCACGCAGGCGCTCGGGGCCGAGGGGATCAACATCGAGGACTTCGAGCTCGAGCACCTCTCCCCCGAGCGCGGAGGCACGCTCAGCGTGCTCGTGGCGGGCGAGGAGGCGGCCCGGCGGGCGGCCGAGCTCCTGGAGGCGCAGGGGTACTCCGTGATCGTGTCCCCGGCCTTCGAGGATCAGTGACGTGAGGATCGAGCCGGCGGCGGCCCTGCGCGGCGACATCGCCGTGCCCGGCGACAAGTCGATCTCGCACAGGGCGCTCCTCCTCGGAGCGGTGGCGGAAGGGGAGAGCGAGCTGGAGGGATTCGGGTCGTCGAACGACACGCTCTCGACGGTTGCGGCAATGCGTGCACTCGGGGCCGGTGTGGACGTCGAGGGCGATCGCGTGCAAGTCATGGGCGTGGGGCTACGAGGCCTGCGCCCGCCGGAGGGGCCGCTCGACTGCGGGAACGCGGGGACTCTGCTGCGGCTCCTGCCCGGCCTGCTCGCGGGGCAGGAAGGCCGTTTCGAGCTCGTCGGGGACGAGTCGCTCAGCCGACGCCCGCTCGAGCGGATCGCCGAGCCGCTGCGGCAGATGGGCGCGTTTGTATGGACGGAGGACGGGCACGCCCCGCTCGTCCTGGAGACCGGGGGTCGCCTGCAGGCGATCAGGTACGAGCTGCCGGTGGCGAGCGCGCAGGTGAAGTCGTGCGTGCTCCTCGCGGGGCTCTATCCGGAGAACGGGCCGACCACGGTCGTGGAGCGCCGCGCGAGTCGCGACCACACGGAGCGGCTGCTCGAGACCGCCGGCGCGCGGGTGGGGCGAACGCCGAACGAGCCTGCGGTCTGGCCCGCGGAGCGGCTGCGGCCGCTTCGCCTCGCCATCCCCGGGGACTTCTCGTCGGCGGCGCCGTTCGTCGTCGCTGCGACCCTGCTCGCAGAGTCGGAGTTGCGCCTTCACGGGGTCGGGATCAACCCCACGCGAACAGGCTTCCTGGCCGTGCTCGAGCGCATGGGCGCTCGGATCGCGCACTTCAACCGCCGGCGGGCCGGCGGGGAGCCGGTGGCCGACCTCGAGGTCGAGCCCGCGGAGCTGACGGCGACAGAGATCTCTCCCGAGGAGGTGCCGGGCCTCGTCGACGAGCTGCCGCTCTTCGCCCTGGCGGCGGGGCTGGCGCGGGGCGAGAGCGTCGTCAGAGGCGCGCAGGAGTTGCGCGTGAAGGAGTCGGACCGTCTCGAGACTGTGAAAGATGCGCTCCGCCCCCTTGGAATCCGGATCGAGACGACGCATGATGGCTTCCGGGTGAGGGGTGTTCCCTCCCGCCCTAAGGGTGGGGGTGTGGTGGAGACCGCCGGCGACCACCGCATCGCCATGCTCGGGGCCATTGCCGGGCTCGTTTCCCGCGAGGGCGTCGAGCTCCGGGGTGCCGAAAGCGTCGCTGTAAGCTTCCCCGACTTCTTCGCCATGCTCGACTCCCTCGCTCAGCGATGACCCCTCCGCGACGGACGTGATCGTGGCCATCGACGGCCCTGCGGGCGCGGGGAAGAGCACCGTCGCCCGCGGGTTGGCGGAGCGGCTGGGCTTCCGCTACCTGGACACGGGCGCCATGTACCGGGCTCTGGCGTGGCTCGCGCTCGAGGAGGGCGCCGACCTCGAGGACGAGCGCGCCCTCGCCGAGCTCGCCGAGCGGCACGCCGTCACGTTCGAGGGCGACCGGGTACTCGTCCGGGGCGACGACGTGACCGAGGCGATCCGCGCCCCGCGCATCGATCGGATCGTCTCCTCCGTCGCGCGCCACCCTGCGGTGCGCGCGATCATGCGCGACCGCCAGCGCGAGCTGGCCGAGGCGGGCGACGCCGTCATCGAGGGGCGCGACATCGGCACCGTCGTCTGCCCCGACGCCGAGGTGAAGGTCTACCTCGTCGCGGAGGCGGCGGAGCGGGCGCGTCGGCGCCTCTCCGACCGGCCCGAGATTGGCCCGGAGGCGCTCGCCACCGACCTCCGCCTCCGCGACGAGCGGGACGCGGCCCAGATGCGGCCGGCGCCCGACGCGGAGACGATCGACACGACCGCCCTCACGGTGGACGACGTCCTCGACCGCATCGAGCGGCTGATCGACGCCCGGGCGCGCGCGTGACGCGCCAGGACCTCGTCTACTGGACGATCGGCAAGGGCATCCTCGCCAACCTGACGCGTGCCGTCGTCCCGCTCAAGTCGTACGGGACGGAACGCGTGCCGCGCGAAGGCGGGTGCGTCCTGGCCATGAACCACTTCTCGTATCTCGACCCACCGGCCTTCGGGACGGTGTGCCCGCGCCGGATCGTCTTCGTCGCCAAGACGGAGCTCTTCGACCACCCCGGCCTCGGCCAGCTGATCACGGCGCACGGGACCCTCGCCATCCGCCGCGGGGAGAGCGACCGCGACGCCCTCCGGCGGATGCGCGAGACGGTCCGGCGCAACGAGCTCCTCGGCCTCTTCGTCGAAGGCACACGCCAGCGCGAAGGCATCCCTGGCAAGGCGAAGCCGGGGGCGGCCATGGTCGCCATCCAGGAGGGCGTCCCGGTCCTTCCGGCTGCCATCCACGGCTCCCAGCACTGGCGCCCCGGGAACTTCCATCCGGTCTCGGTCGCCTGGGGCGAGCCGATGCGTTTCGCCGAGTACCCCCGCAACGGCAAGGGCTACGTGGCCGCGGCTCAGGAGATCGAAACGGAGCTGCACCGCCTCTGGGAGTTCCTCGTCCGCATGCACGAGCTCGGCCGCCCGGACGGGGTGCCGCCGCGCCGCGAGAAGGTCCCCGCGAAGGTCGTATGAGCGTGGCCGGCGCGCCGCTCCTCGGCGCCGTCGCCGTCGTCGGCTTTCCCAACGTGGGCAAGTCGACGCTCGTGAACAGGCTCTCGGCGACGCGGGAAGCCGTCGTCTTCGAGACCCCCGGCGTGACCCGCGACCGCAAGGAAGTCGTGTGCGAGTGGAGTGGCAGGCGCTTCGTCCTCGTCGACACGGGGGGCGTCGACGTCGCCGACCCGTCTCCCCTCACCCGCGAGGTCGCCGAGCAGGCCCGCCGCGCGGTGGCCGAGGCCGATCTCGTCCTCTTCCTCGTCGACGCACGGGCGGGGATCACGCCCGGAGACGAGGAGGTGGCCGACATCCTCCGCCGCGCCCGCAAGCCCGTGATCGTCGTGGCGAACAAGATCGACGATCCCCGCCGCGACGCCGAGGCGCTCGAGTTCCACGCGCTCGGGCTCGGGGAGCCCGTCGCGCTCTCGGCTCTGCACGGCCACGGGACCGGCGACCTGCTCGACCGCATCGTCGCGGAGCTTCCCGGGGAGGGCCCGCCGGAGGTAGGGGAGGAGGCGATCCGCGTCGCCATCCTCGGGCGGCCAAACGTCGGCAAGTCGAGCCTCGTCAACGCCCTCGTCGGCGAGCAACGCGTAATCGTCTCCGAGCTGCCGGGAACGACGCGGGACGCAATCGACACGCTCCTCCGCCGCGACGGGAAGACCTTCGTCCTCGTCGACACCGCCGGCCTTCGTCGCAAGCGGCGCCAGCGGCAGGGGATCGAGTACTACTCGGAGCTGCGGGCACTCCGGGCCGCGGAGCGGGCCGACGTCGCGCTTGTGCTCGTCGACTCCTCCGAGGGCCTCGTCGACGGGGACTTGGCGGTCGCCGACGTGGCCCGCACGGCCGGCTGCTCGACGCTCGTCGTCCTATCCAAGTGGGACGTGGCGTCCGTCGGGATCGAGGACGTGCGCGAGCGCCTGCAGACGCGTCTGTGGCAGCGCCCTCCGATCGTGCCGGTCTCCGCGAAGACGGGACGGGGCGTCGGCCGCGTGCTCGACAGGGTCGAGGAGCTCTTCGCGAAGCACATGAGCCGCGTCCGCACGAGCGACCTGAACCGCTTCCTCCAGGACCTACGGGACCAGCGGCCGGGGCCCGCGCGGAACGGGCGCCGGCTCAACCTCCTCTACGGCACGCAGGTGAGCGTCCGCCCGCCGCGCTTCCGCGTCTTCGTGAACGATCCCGGTCTCATGACGCGCGACTACGGCTATTGGGTCGAGAACCGGCTGCGGGAGCAGTTCGGGCTGGCCGGCGTCCCAGTCGTCATCGACTTCGTGCGGCGCGCATGACCGTCGGCGCGGGCATCGCCACTGGGCGCCTTGTCGCGGAGCCGCTCACGCCCGGCCACGAGGACGAGCTTGCCGCGCTGCATGCCGACGAGCGCGTGATGGCGACGATGGGCGGGCAGACCGCCACGCCCGAGGAGAGTCGCGCGTGGCTCGAGCGCAACCTCGTGCACGGTGCGGAGCCGGGGTGCGGCGTCTTCGTCTTCCGCGAGCAGTCCACCGGGCGGTTCGTAGGACGCGGCGCGATCCGTCGGATCGAGATCGGCGGCCACGAGGAGGTCGAGGTCGGATACGCGGTCGCAGCGGACCTGTGGGGGCGGGGCCTGGCCACGGAGATGGCCTCGGCGCTCGCCGACCATGCCTTCGCGCACGGCCTGGCTGAGCTCGTCGCCTACACGGAGCCGGGCCACGCCGCCTCCCGCCGTGTGATGGAGAAGGCCGGCTTCACCTACGAGCGCGACGTGGAGCATCACGGACGCCCTCAGGTCCTGTACCGGCGACGGAGGAAGCCGTGAGGGCGGTCGTCGTGGGAGGCGGCTCGTGGGGCTCGGTCTTCGCTGCGCTCCTCGCCGAGGGCGGCCACGAGGTCACGCTCGCCTGCCGGGACGCCGAGCAGGCGAGGGCGATCGCGGAGACCGGACGGAACCCTCGCTACGTGCCGAATGCCGACCTCGCAGGAGTCACGGCGGCGGCGCTCGCCGATGCGCCCCTCGCCGACGCCGAGCTCGTCTGCCTCGCCGTGCCGAGCCGGGCCTTCCGGGAGGTCGTCGCCGGCCTACCCGGGGAGGCGCCGCTTCTCGGCCTCGCGAAGGGTCTCGACCCCGGAAGCGGCCGACGGCTGTCCCAGGTCGTCGCGGGCCGTCCGGTCGCCGTCCTCACGGGCCCCAACCATGCGGAGGAGATCGCGGCGGGCCTGCCCGCGGCGGCGGTGCTGGCGAGCGAGGACGAGGAGCTTTCCGCCCGCCTCCAGCACGCGCTCCACTCGAGCCGCTTCCGCGTCTACGCGAACAGCGACCTGGTGGGAGTCGAGCTCTGCGCCGCCGCCAAGAACGTCATGGCGCTCGCCGCCGGCGGCGTCGACGGCTTCGACCTCGGCGACAACGCGAAATCCGCTCTCATCACGCGGGGCCTCGCCGAGATGGCCCGGCTGGGGGAGGCCTGCGGCGCACGCACCGAGACCTTCGCCGGCCTCGCCGGCATGGGCGACCTGATCGTCACCTGCTTCAGCGGCTACAGCCGCAACCGACAGGCCGGGGAGCTCATCGCGCGCGGCGTCGCGCCGGAGGAGGCCGAGCGCGAGATCGGCATGGTCGTCGAGGGGCTCACGACGGCTCCCGTGCTCCGCGACCTGGCACGCAGCCTCGGCGTCGAGCTTCCGCTCACGGAGGCCGTGTGCCAGGTGCTGGCGGGCGCGAGCGCCCTCGATCTGGTCTCGGGACTAATGGGTCGGCAGCCGACGGATGAGTAGAGTGAGCACGATGCGCACTGCCACCGTTCTGATCCTCGCGCTCGTCGTTGCGCTCGCCGGCTGCGGCGGCGGGACCGAATCCGGTGACGCGGGCGGCGAGGCCGCGAGCATCGTCCCCGCAGGCGCGGCGCTCTACATCTCCGGGAACACCGACTTCGAGGGCGACGAGTGGGAGGCCGCCGAGGAGCTCGTGCGCAGGTTCCCCGACGGCGAGCGGGCGATCCAGATGCTCCTGGAGGACCTGCAGGCCGAGGACGTCGACTTCGAGGCCGACGTGAAGCCCGCCCTCGGGCCTGAGGTCGCGCTGGTCGTCCTCGAGCTCGACTCAGCCGAGCCGGCCTTCGTCGGACTGACTCAGCCTCGCGACGAGCAGAAGCTCCAGGATCTCCTCTCCAAGAGCGACGAGCCGACGGTGAGCGAGGTCGTCGACGGCTGGACCGTGTTCAGCGACGACCAGGCCGCCATCGACGAGTTCCAGGCGGCTCTCGGCGGTGACACTCTCGCGGACTCCGAGGACTTCCAGGAGACGATGGAGGGGCTCGAGGGCGGGCTCGTCAGCGTCTATGCCAACGGAGACGGGCTCCAGAGCGCGGCGGAGCACCAGCCCGACCTTTCGCAGGGCGATCTCGGCGCCTGCTTCCCGGAAGGCCGCTTCCCCTCCTTCGGCGCCGTGGTGCACGCAGAGGACGGAGGAGCGCGCCTCGACGGCAACGCCGTCTTCGCAGGCGACCTGGAGGAGGCGGGTCTTGCGCCCTCCCCATACGAGGCCGAGCTCCTGGACGACGTGCCGAGCGGCGTTCTCGCCTACGTCTCCTTCAGCGACCTCGAGAGTCAGCTCTCCTACCTTCGCGACTGCTTCTCGCAGCTCCAGCCGGAGTTCGAGAGCCAGCTCGGCCAGGCTGAAGGCTTCCTCGGCCTCTCCCTCGAGGAAGACCTCGCGCCGCTGTTCGCGGGCGAGAGCGCGCTCTACGTGCGCGGCGGGTCGCTGATCCCGGAGGTCACCCTCCTGACCGAGGTGGAGGACGAGGAGCAGGCGGTGGCCACTCTCGACGAGGTCGTCGAGAGCCTCCGAGGGCTCGCCCCGATCCCGCTGCCCGAGCCTCAGACGACCGAGATCGCGGGCGTCCAGGTTCGCCAGCTGGAGATCCAGCCTCCCGTCTCGCTCTACTACGGCGCGTTCGACGGCAAGCTCGTCGTCACGTCGGCGCGCGAGGGGATCGCGGATCTCAGGGAAGACGGGGACCGGTTCGCGGACGAAGACGGCTTTGCGACCGCGAAGGACAGGTCGGGGCTTCCGGACGAGACCACCGGATGGGCGTACGTCGACCTGGCCGAGGTGTTCCCGCTCCTGCTCGGCTTCGCGGGCGGCGTGCCGCCCGAGGTGCAGGGGAACATCGACCCGCTTCGGAGCGTCGTCGTCTACTCGACCACGGACGGCGCGCGCGCAAGCTTCTCTCTCTTCGTCGGCATCGAGTAGCCCCCGGGATCCCCGCCGCCGCGCAGGCCAGATGAGCACCGTCGACGTCCCGGTCGCCCTTCTCGGGTACGGCACGGTCGGCGCCGCCGTGGACCGGCTCCTGCGCGAGAACGCGGCCGACATCGAGCGCTCGACGGGTCACCGCCTCCGGGTCGTGCGCGCCCTCGTCCGCGATCCGGACCGGGAGCGTCCCCAGGCGGCGGCGTTCGGCGTGCTGACGAGCGACTTCGCGGCCATCCGCGACGATCCGTCGATTGCCGTCGTCGCCGAGGTGATGGGCGGTCTCGAGCCGGCGGGCGACCACGTCCTCGCGCTCCTGGAGGCCGGGAAGCCGGTCGTCTCGGCGAACAAGCAGCTCGTCGCCCGCCGAGGCGCGGAGCTCTTCTCGGCAGCCTCGCGGGCCGGCGTGCAGCTCCGCTTCGAGGCCAGCGTCTGCGCCGCCATCCCGGTGATCAAGGTGCTTCGTGAGGCGCTCGTCGCGACGAAGGTCCACCGCGTCCTCGGGATCGTGAACGGGACGACGAACTTCATCCTCACCGAGATGGAGGGCGGCGCCGCGTACGAGGAGGCGCTCGCGGAGGCGCAGCGCCTCGGGTTCGCGGAGGCGGACCCGACGGAGGACGTGTCCGGAGCGGACGCGGCGGCGAAGATGGCGATCCTGGCGACGATCGCCTTCGGCTCGAGGGTGACGCTGGACGACGTCCGCTTCGAGGGGATCGAGTCCGTCAGTCGCGAGGACGTCGCGGCCGCGCGCGAGATGGACATGGTCGTCCGGCTGATCGGGGCAGCGACGCTCCTGGACGGGAGGCTGGACGTTCGCGTGGGGCCCGCGCTCGTAGACCGCCACCATCCTCTCGCCGCCGTGGAGGGGGCGTTCAACGCCGTCATGCTCCAGGGAGACGCGATCCGCGAGATCACGCTCGAGGGCCCGGGTGCGGGCGGGCTGGAGACCGCGTCGGCGGTGGTGGCGGACATCGTCGGCGTCGTCGGCACGACAGGCACTGGGTTCCTCCAGAACGACGCTTGCTGGCGCGCGCTCGAGCGGCTGCCGCCCGGAGAGCTCCGCTCGCCGTACTACCTCCGCCTGGTCGTCGAGGACCGGGCGGGAGTCCTCGCGCACGTGGCTCTCCGCCTCGCTGCCCACGGCGTCTCGGTGGCGCGCCTCGTCCAGCAGCAGGAGAACGGCTCCGCGACGCTGCACGTCGTCACGCACGAGGCGGCCGGCGGCGACCTCGCGGACGCGCTCGCCGAGGTCGCCGCGCTCCCCGAGACCAAGAGCCGGCCGGCCGTCCTCCCCGTCGTCTCCGACCGGGGCGTCCCGGGCCTCGGCTGGGCGTGATCCCGCTCGTGCAGCGCTACGGCGACCGGCTTCCGCTCACGGAGGCCTCGCCCGTGGTGACGCTCGGCGAGGGCTCGACGCCGCTTCTGCGGGCGAAGCGGCTCGGGGAGCGCGCCGGCTGCGAGCTCTGGCTCAAGTGGGAGGGCGCGAACCCGACCGGGAGCTTCAAGGACCGCGGCATGACGGTGGCCGTCTCGAAGGCGCTCGAAGAAGGTGCCCGCGCCGTCGTCTGCGCCTCGACGGGGAACACGGCCGCCTCGGCCGCCGCCTATGCGGCGCGGGCCGGTCTTGCCTGCCTCATCCTCCAGCCCGCCGGCGCCGTGGCGCTGGGCAAGGTCGCGCAAGCGCGGGCGGCGGGCGCCCGGGTCCTGGCCGTGCGCGGGAGCTTCGACCAAGCGCTCGACGCTGCCCGCGAGCTCGCCGCCCGGGAGACGCACGTCCTCGTCAACTCGCTCAACCCCCACCGGCTCGAGGGGCAGAAGACGGCGGCGTTCGAGCTCCTCGAGGAGCTCGGCGGGCCGCCGGACGTGCTCGCGCTGCCCTACGGGGGAGGCGGGAACACGTGCGCCTACGCGAAGGGCTTCGCCGAGGCCGGGGAGGGGACGCCTCGCCTCGTGGCCGGGGAGGCGGCCGTACGCGCGGACACGCTCGCCACCGCGATCCGCATCCCCGAGCCCGTTCACCGGGCGGACGCCGAGGCGGCCGTGGCGGAGTCGGGCGGCGCGATCATCTCGCTCACCGACGCGGAGATCGTCGCCGCGTGGCGGGATCTGGCGCGGCAGGAGGGCGTCTTCTGCGAGCCCTCGTCGGCGGCAGGCCTCGCGGCCGTGCTGAAGGAGCCGCCGCGGGGCGAGCGAGTCGTCTGCGTGGTCACCGGCCACGGGCTGAAGGATCCTGAGGCGGTCGAGCGCCATGCCGATGCGCCAGTCGAGGTCGACCCCGACGCGGACGCGATCGCGGAGGCGGCCAGGTGACGTTTCGCGTCCGGGCCCCCGCCACGACCGC
>DASQWP010000222.1:0-7317 GCA_035640195.1 Gaiellaceae bacterium
GACGTGGCGGCGGCCGTGCGCCGGCGCGTTGCGGGCGCTTCCCGCCGGCGTACGCGCGGCCGCACGCTGGCGCTGGCGGTCGCCGCCCTCGTGGTGGTCGTGGGCGCGGTCCTGGCCGTCCCGCCCGCGCGGTCGGCGATCCTCGAATGGCTCGGGCTCCGCGGCGCGACGGTCGAGAAGGTGAAGTCGCTGCCAGAGCTGCCCAGCCGCGTGCCTGCGAGCCTGGAGCTCGGCCGCCCGGTACCGATCGAGGACGGGCGGCCCCGCGTCGAGTTCCCCTCTCTCCTCGTTCCGGCGGCGCTCGGCGCTCCGGACGCGGCCTACCACTCCTCCGTCGTGCCCGGCGGCAAGGTCTCGCTCGTCTACGAGCCTCGCGACGACCTTCCCCGCTCGCGGTTCACCGGCGTCGGGCTGCTGGTGACCCAGTTCAACGGCCGGGCGAGCCCGGAGTTCGTGAGCAAGCTCGTCGACCAGGGCGTCACGGTCGAGCGGCTCGAGGTGGAGGGGCGACCCGGCCTCTGGATCGAGGGCGGCCCGCACGCGCTCCTCTTCCGCGGGCCCGACGGCGTGATACTCGAGGACACCGCGCGACTCGCGGGAAACACGCTGCTCCTCCAGCATGGAAGCCTGCTCGTACGCCTCGAGGGAGCGCTCTCCCGCGAGCGGGCGCTCGAGATCGCCGCCTCCTTGAACTAAGGGACCCGCAGCTTCTGGCGCGGCTCGAGCCCGAGCGGCTCGAGGTCAGGGTTCAGCGCCAGCAGTCGAGCGACGCTGATTCCGTTGCGAGCGGCGACGGAGGCGAGCGTGTCGCCTCGCCGAACCGTGGTGAGCTGAGGCTCCGGCGGCGGCGCTACGGTCGCCGTCCCCGCGGCGTCGTCGCTCCAGAGGAGCGGCGCGAAGAGGACGTAGGCGAACGCGACGGCGGCCGCGTACGCGCAGAAGGCGGTCAGGCGCGTGGCGTAGCGGAGGCCCTGCTCGCCCCATTCGTTGCGCCGGTGGGCCCGTCCGACCGAAATGGCCATGGGATTACAGGATGCGCGCCCTTAAAGGTCCCCAAACGTGCATTCACGCGGCGGCGGCGGTGAGCTCGCCCTCGATGAGGGCGCACACCTTCTGCGCCCGCTCGACGAAGGCGCGCGCGGCCGGCGAGCGGTAGCGGTCGCGGTGCCAGGCGATTCCAATCAGGCGCGGCGGGACGTCCGCAAGTCCGACCACGGCGATGCCCTCCTGTCCCGGCTCGACGCTCAGGAGCGGAACCAGCGCCGCGCCCATGCCTGCGGCGACGAGCCCCTGGATGGTGCCGTTGTCGTCGGAGCGGAAGACGACGCGCGGCTCGAGCCCGGCGTCGCGGAAGCGGGTTTCCACCTGGTGGAGGCTGCGGCACTGCCGGAACCCGATCAGCGGCAGAGCGGCCACCTCGCGCAGCGTGGGCGTTCGCCGCCGGCGCGCAAGCTCGGAGTCCGCCGGCAGGACGAGCACGTGCGGGTCGCGCATGAGATCCAGCGTCGCGAACGGCCCTTCGTCGACCGGCAGCATCACGAAGCAGACGTCGAGCTCGCCGCGTTCGACGAGCTCGAGCAGATGGCCGTCGTCGGCCGCCTCGGTGAGCTGGATCTCGACCTTGGGCCATGACTCGCGAAACTCGCGCAGGAGCCGCGGGAGCACCCGCGCGCCGACGCTCTGGTACGTGCCGACGCGAAGCGTCCCGACCGAGCCCTCCGCGAACGCCGCGAGATCGGCCTGGGCCGCCTGCAGCCGCGCGACGATGCCGGCGGCGTGGCGGAGGAGGAGATCGCCCGCCTCCGTGAGCGACACCGGCCGGGGCCCGCCGGGACGCTCGACCAGGCGTTGGCCGACGATTCGCTCGAGGGCGGCGATCTGCTGGCTCACAGCGGACTGCGTGTAGCCGAGGCGCTCGGCTGCGCGCCCGAAAGAGCCCTCCTCCGCGACGGCCTGGAGGGCCGCCAGATGACGCAGCTCCACTCCCAGCCATCCATCAGCTCCCATGATGGAAATGAATTCTAACTCGACTTGCGCTAATGGACAACGCGGAGTCATGCTGAAGCCATGGAGCTTGTCGTCCTCGTCTTCATCCTCCTCATCGGGCCCCTCGGGCTGCTCTTCGGCGTGGACTCCCGCCTTGACGAGCGCGCCCGCTGGCCCGAATGGCGCCGCATGTAAGCCTCGCGTGAGGGCGGCGCGGCGGTCCGCGGAGCACGAGTGTTCCGCCCGATTCGTCGCGGGTAAGAGAACCCGTGGCCCTCGTGTTTCCGCGGACCCCCCGCCGGTCGACGCGTGTCCTCCTCGACCTCGCCCTGCTGCTCTGGGTTGCGGTCTGGATCGTGGTCGGCCTCTGGGTGGGCCGCGAGGTCAAGGGGCTCACCGACCTGAGCCGGACGGTCATCGCGGCGGGGCTCGCGCTCGAGGAGGCCGGGGGCGCGCTCCAGACCCTCGACGATCTCCCGTTCGTCGGCGAGGACGTGAGCGGCGTGGGGGAGCGGACGGAGCGCGCCGGCGAGAGCGCACGCCTCTCGGGGCGCTCGAGCCGTGAGAGCATCGAGTCCCTGAGCGTCCTTCTGGGCGTCTCGATCGCCGTTGCTCCCACTCTGCCGCTTCTCCTTCTCTACGTGCCGATGCGGCTCGCCTGGAGGCGGCAGGTGCAGGCCGTGCGGCGAGCGCTCCGGGCGGCGCAAGACGACCCTGCGGTCGACGAGTTCCTGGCCTGGCGAGCCGTCCTCAACCTCCCATACGACCGCTTGCGCGAGGTGAGCTCGGACCCCTGGCGCGATCTCGAGGCGGGCCGGCACCGGAAGCTGGGCGACGCGGAGCTGCGGCGCCTCGGCATCGACCGTCCGCCCGGGCGGCGGTGAGCCCGCGACCCGGGCGCGCTGCCGGCGGCCGCTTCGCCCGCCTCGTCGTCGCGTTCCGTCACGTCATCCTGCTCGCCTGGGTCGCAGGCGCGGCCGCCTGCGTCCTCACTCTTCCCAGTCTTGAGGAAGCCCGCGGCGAAGCCCTGGGAAGCCTCGTGCCGCGCAACGCGCCGGCCTTCCGCACGCAGATTCGCTCCGCCGAGCTGTTCCGCATCCCGATCCTCTCGAACACCCTGGTCGTGCAGCGGGACCCCGAGGGCCTCTCGCCCAGCGAGCAAGCTCGTGTCGTCGAGCGTGCGGTGAAGATCGCCCGCCGCGACTACCCGGACCTCCTGTCCGTCCCGTTCGCGCTTCCGTTGCTGAACACCGCGGGCGCAGTGCCGGGCTCGCGCGAGGTGTCGACCACGGCCGTGACGTATCTCTACTTCGAGCCCGACCTCGGGCTCCAGGCCCGCGACCGCCTGGCCCACTGGTTCACGGACCGCCGTTTTGGCCCCGAGGACGCGCTCGTCGGCGTCACGGGGGTGGTGCCCGCGCGAGTGGAGCAGGGACGGCTGATCGAGGAGGCTCTGCCCCTCATCGAGGTGGCCACGGTCGTCCTCATCGCGCTGGTCATCGGCCTCACCTACCGCGCGCTCGTCGCTCCGCTCCTCACGCTCCTCGCGGTCGGGATCTCCTTCGTCGTCGCGGTCGGCGCTCTGGCAGCCTTGGGAGAGCTGCTCGGGATCGCTGTTCCGAGCGAGCTGGAGCCGATCGTGCTCGTGCTCCTGCTCGGCATCGTCACCGACTACTCGATCTTCTTCCTCTCTGGGCTTCGCCATCGGCTGCAGGAAGGGGAGAGCCGGCTCGTGGCCGCGCGGGCGACCACCGCCGAGTTCACGCCGATCATCCTCGCGGCGGGCCTGATCGTCGCCGCCGGCACTGCCTCGCTGCTGGTCGCCCAGCTCGAGTTCTTCCGCATCTTCGGGCCGGCGCTCGCCCTGACCGTGATCGTCGGGCTGGCCGTCTCGCTGACGTTCATCCCGGCTGCGCTGGCCGTCCTCGGGAGCCTCGTGTTCTGGCCCGCCCGTGCCGTGCCCGATCCGCTCGAGCGGCGCCGGCCCCGCAAACGCACGCCCCTGGTCGCGCAGCTGGCCCGCCACCGCTTCCTCGCCGCGCTCTTCGCGCTCCTGGTCGTGGCGGGACTCGTCGTGGCGGCGGGCGGCCTCCGGGACGCGGACCTCGGCGTCAAGCCGATCAGGAGCCTGCCGGACGACTCCGAGCCCGCGCGCGCCGCGGAGGCGGCGAGCACCGGGTTCGTCCCGGGCGTCCTCTCGCCGACCCTGCTCGTGCTGGAGCAGCGCGGCCTGAACGGGTTTCGCGAGGAGCTCGCCCGCTTCCAGCGGCGCCTCCGGATCGAGCACGGCGTGGCCGCGGTGCTCGGGCCCGCCAACCTGCCGGCGGAGGTTCCCCCCGGCGTGGCCCTGTCGGAGACGGGGTCGGCTGCCCGCTTCGTCATCCTTCTGGAGGAGGAGCCGCTTTCGAGCGCCGCGCTCGAAGACCTCGACCGGCTTCGCGAGAGCGTCCCGGAGCTGGCGCGGCGCGCCGGCCTCCTGCCTTCGCGCGTCGACTTCGCCGGGAACACCGCCCTCGCGGACGAGACCATCGAGGTCATCTTGGAGGACCTCGTCCGCATCGCGATCGCCGCACTGGTCGTAAACGTCCTCTTCCTCGTGGTGTTCCTGCGGGCCCTGGTCGCGCCGCTCTACCTGCTGGCGACGAGCGTGCTCGCCCTCGCCGCCGCGCTGGGAGTTACGGCCCTCCTCTTCGTCGAGCTTCTCGGACGCGGCCAGCTCACGTACTACGTGCCGTTCATGGCCGCGGTCCTAGTCGTCTCTCTCGGCTCGGACTACAACGTCTTCCTCGTCGGCCGCATCTGGCACGAGGCCCGCAGGCGGCCGTTGCGCGAGGCCGTGGCCGAGGTCGCCCCCCGCGCTTCGCGGGCGATCAACGTCGCCGGGCTCGCGCTCGCCCTCTCCTTCGCGCTCCTCGCACTCGTTCCGCTCTCCTCCTTCCGCGAGTTCGCTGTCGCCATGGTGGCAGGCGTACTCGTGGAGGCCTTTCTCGTGCGCACGTATCTCGTGCCGGCGCTGCTCTCGCTCTTCGGCAACGCGAGCCGCTGGCCGGGCGGCCGCGGGCGCTAGCTGCTCACGTCGACGTCGAAGCCCTGCTCGCGGAGCTGCTCGAGCGCCTCCTGGAACTCGCGGACCGCCTCCGTGTCGAGATCCTGGAGATTCTCCAGGAGCGCGCTGACGTCGCCGTCGCCGGCGGCCTCGGCGTTCTCCTCGAGATCGTCGGCGAGCGAGCGGAGGCTCTCGACGAGCTGGTCGCGTGCGTCCTCGGCCTCGGCGGGGACGTCGGAGTCGTCGAGCTCCTCGGCCTGTTCGCGCAGCGTCTCGGCAGCGTTGCCGAGCGCTTCGGAGACGTCGTCCGGCGAGTCGGCCTCGCGGAGCTCCTGGAGCTGGCTGTCCAGCTCCTGCTGCGCGCCGCGAACGTCCTCCTCGAACTCCTCGCGCGAGTCGCCGTTGCCGCCACAGCCCGCGAGTGCGAGGGCCGCGAGCAGGAGCAGGCATATCGCAATACGAGTCATGAGTTTGGGCTACCCACTACGTCCTGCCTCAAACCGCCGAACGAGCGTCCCGACGACGAGGCCGACGAGGAGCCCGACGCCGGCCGGTCCCACGATGTGGCCGGCGTCGAACGGATGGAGGTCGAGCCGGACCGCCTGCCGCCACTCGAAGAAGGCGAGTGCGGGGAGCGAAGCGAGCGGCATGAGCGCGCCGCCTCGCGGGCCGAAGCGGAGCGCTCCCTCGACGACGGGCAGGAGCAGGAGGTGCCGTACGGGCGTGCCGGACTCGAAGGAATAGAGCGCGACGAAGGCCGAGACGGCGGCCCAGTCGAAGCCGAGGCCGAGAAGCGCTTGCTCGCGGAAGCGAAGGAGAAGCAGCGCGCCGGCCGCGAACGCCGAGGCGAGGGCCCACGCATAGGCCTCGTCGCCCGGCGGGTAGTTGCCGCTCTCGATCGCCACCTCGAGGAAGACGAAGGGCACGGCGGCCAGCCGGGCCGCGGCGATCCAGTCCGAGCGGACTTCCGGCCGCTCCAGGTCGCCGGTCAGGCCGAGTCGGCGAAGTGAAAACATGCGCCCACATGATGGACACCGGGCTGAACGGGAAGCGGCTGCTCGTCACGGGCGCCTCCGGCGGGATCGGCGCGGCGTGCGCACGCGCCTTCGCGGCCGAGGGCTGTCGGCTCGTCCTCCACTGGCACCGCGGCCGCGAGCGGGCCGAGGCGCTCGGTGCCGAGCTGGGCGGCGCGCTGCTCCTCCAGGCCGACCTGACCCGGGAGGAGGAGGCCGACCGTCTCTTCGCCGCGGCGCACGACGCGCTCGGCGGGCTCGACGCCTGCGCCGCCGTCGCCGGCGTCTGGCCGACGGAGGACGTCCCTGTGTGGGAGCTTCCGCTCGAGCGTTGGGAGCAGACCCTCCGGCTCAACCTCACGACCACGTTCCTCACCGCCCGCGGCTTCCTCCGCGCCGTGGAGCGGTCGGGTCACGGAGCCCTCGTCCTCGTCGGCTCGACGGCCGGCCTCTTCGGCGAGGCGGGGCATGCGGACTACGCGGCGGCGAAGTCGGCGATCGTAGGCGGCCTCCTGCGCAGCCTCAAGAACGAGGTCGTGCGGATCGCGCCCGGCGCGCGCGTCAACGCCGTCTGCCCGGGTTGGACGGTCTCCCCGATGACACGCTCGACGCTCGAAGACCCGAGCGTGCTCGAGCGCGCGACGCGGACGATGGCCCTCCGGAAGGCCGCGCGGCCGGAGGACGTGGCGCGCCAGGTCGTCGTGCTCGCCTCCGACGAGCTGTCGGGGCACGTCACCGGCCAGATCGTCGTCGTCGCGGGCGGGATGGAAGGGAGAGTCGTCCACGACTGATGCTCGTCTCGCCACGCTCGGCGGGGCGCTCGTGGGCCTGGCGGTCGGCTGGAACATCACCAACGTCGGCGCCGTCGCCGAGCCGCTCGCGGGCGCGTACGGGATCGGCCTCGGCGTCGTCGGGCTCTTCACGACCTCGCTCTTCCTCGTCCATGCCCTCGTGCAGATCCCGGGCGGGCGCCGGGCCGACCGTCACGGCGCTCGTCCCGTGGCGCTCGCCGCCCTGGTCCTCATGGCCGCGGGCAAC
The DNA here is from genome assembly GCA_035640195.1 of Gaiellaceae bacterium. GTDB lineage: Bacteria > Actinomycetota > Thermoleophilia > Gaiellales > Gaiellaceae > DASQWP01. Next base: position 7,084 of record DASQWP010000222.1, read on the forward strand.
GGGCTGCTCCTCGCGGCGCCGGACCCCATCCTCGGCATTACCCTTCGCGCGCTGGTCGGGCTCGGGACGGGCGTTGCCTTCGTCGCCGGGAGCGACTACGTGCGCGCCGCGGCCGGGGGGCCGGTCGCGCAGGGCGTCTTCGGCGGGAGCGCGATGGCGGGTGGGGGTCTCGCCCTCGCCGTCGTCCCCGCGCTTCACGGTGCGCTCGAGTGGCGCGCGCCCTTCGCAACCGCC
>DASQWP010000223.1:0-2783 GCA_035640195.1 Gaiellaceae bacterium
ACCGGAAACCCTCGAACGTGGCGATGAACTGAGCCCCGTTCTTGCTCAGCTTCCGCTTGCGCGTGCGTTTCCGAGCGGTCGGCTTCCGGGCCGTGCCGCTGGCTGTCCGCTTTCTCGCCACCCGCCGTCCAGCCTGTCACGGCGCAGGCCTGAAATCAACGCCCCCGGAATCGCCGGCGGGCATACCGGCAGTGGGCCGTGCAGGGATCGAACCTGCGACCTTGGGATTAAGAGTCCCCTGCTCTACCAGCTGAGCTAACGGCCCGCGGAGGGCCATTGTAGCGGCGGCCTGATCGGGTTCTCAGGCTCGCTGGGCCCGGCGCGAGCCGTACCAGGCGACGCTCTTGCCGGCCCGGTAGCACGCTGCGAGGAGGTCGAATCCGTCGAGGAGGAGCCTGCGAGTCATCGTTCGGCTACATTCGCCCCCGGCTTGCGAATTCTTTCCGTCGTCGGCAACCGGCCGCAGTTCATCAAGTCCGCTCCCCTTTCCCTCGCGTTTCGAAACGCGGGCGTCGAGGAGATCACGCTCCACACGGGCCAGCACTACGACCCCGAGCTCTCGGCGGTCTTCTTCGAGGAGCTCGAGCTCGACCCGCCCGCCCACCGGCTCGAGAGCGGCTCCGGCACCCACGCGGAGCAGACCGCGCGCATGCTCCCGGGGATCGAGCGCGCCGTCCTCGAGGAGCGACCGGACGCCGTCCTCGTCTACGGGGACACGAACTCGACGCTCGCGGGCGCTCTCGCCGCCGTGAAGCAGCGCGTCCCCGTCGCACACGTGGAGGCCGGCCTCCGCTCCTTCGACCGGGAGATGCCCGAGGAGCTGAACCGCCTTGTCGTCGACCGCGTGTCCAGCCTCCTGTTCTGCCCCACCGACGTGGCGGTCGCCAACCTCGCCGCCGAGGGGATCACGGAGGGCATCCACCAAGTCGGGGACGTCATGTACGACGCCAACCTCCGCCTCGCGCCCATCGCCCGCGAGCGCTCGCAGGCGCTCGAGAGGGCCGGCGTCGAGGCGGGCCGCTACCTCGTCCTCACCCTGCACCGGGAGTCGAACACGCAGCCGGAGGCGCTCGCGAGCGTGGCCGCCGCGCTCGCGCGCATCGACGAGCCCGTGGTCTTCCCGGCCCACCCACGGACGACCGCGGCGCTCGCGGCCGCCGGCATCTCGCTCGACTCGCGCGTCCGCACGACGCCGCCCGCCGGCTACCTGGACTTCGCCGCTCTCGTCTCCCAGGCGCGCGTGGTGCTCACGGACTCCGGCGGCGTCCAGAAGGAGGCCTACTGGTACGGCGTCCCCTGCGTCACGCTGCGCACCACCAGCGAATGGGTGGAGACGCTCCAAACGGGGTGGAACCGCCTCGTCGGGACCGATCCCGACCTGATCGTCCAGGCGGTCCGGGAGGCGCAGCCACAGGCCGACCGGCCGGTCCTCTACGGGGACGGCCACGCGGCCGAGAGAATCGCGGATCTGCTTTGTACGATGAGACGCGGATGAAGCGCGAAATCGCCATCATCGGGGCGGGCTACGTCGGCGTGCCGCTCGCACACGTCTTCGCGGAGGCGGGGCGAGGCGTCGTCCTGCTCGACGTCGACTCGGAGCGTGTGGCCACGATCAACCGCGGCGAGAGCTACATCGAGGACGTCCCCTCCGAGAGCCTCCGGCCCCTCGTCGAGGCGGGCACGCTGGCGGCCACGACGGACTACGACGCGATGCGCGAGACAGATGCCGTCCTCATTGCCCTGCCGACGCCCCTCTCGCCGAACCGCGAGCCGGACCTCTCGATCGTCCTCGGAGCCGCGCGCAAGGTCGGCGAGCGGCTACGAGCCGGCCACCTTGTCATCCTCGAGTCGACCACCTATCCGGGCACGACCCGCGAGGACGTGCTCCCGATCCTGGCGGAGTCCGGGCTCGAGGTCGGCAAGGACTTCCACCTCGCCTTCTCGCCCGAGCGCGTCGACCCGGGCCGCACCGACTGGACGACGAAGACGACGCCGAAGATCGTGGGCGGCCTCACTCCGGCGTGCACGGAGCGCGCGGTCGACCTCTACAGCCACGCCGTCGACACGGTGATTCCGATCTCCTCCCCGGAGGCGGCCGAGCTCACGAAGCTGCTCGAGAACATCTTCCGCTCAGTCAACATCGCGCTCGTCAACGAGCTTGCGCAGCTCTGCGACCGCATGCACGTCGACGTCTGGGAGGTGGTCGACGCGGCCGCCACGAAGCCGTTCGGGTTCATGAGCTTCAAGCCGGGCCCCGGTCTCGGCGGCCACTGCCTCCCCGTCGATCCCTTCTACCTCTCGTGGAAGGCGCGCGAGTACGACTTCTACACCGAATTCATCGAGCTCGCCGGAAAGATCAACGAGAACATGCCCTACTTCTGCCTCGAGAAGATCACGCGCGCGCTCAACTCCGACGAGAAGTCGGTCAAGGGCAGCAAGATCCACCTCGTCGGCGTCGCCTACAAGGCCGACGTGGCCGACCTGCGCGAGTCGCCCGCCCTGAAGCTGATGGAGCTCCTCCGCGAGGAGGGCGCGGACGTCTCCTACCACGATCCACACATCGCGGAGCTTCCCGCGCACGGGCTCAGCTCGCAGAGTCTCGACGGCGCTGTCGACGCGGCCGACTGCGTGGCGATCGTGACCGCGCACTCGGGCATCGACTACGGGGCGCTCGCGGAGCGGGCGCGGCTCGTCGTCGACTTCCGGAACGCCACGGGGAGCAACGGCTCGCTCAACGGCCGCGTATGGAAGTTGTGAACCTGGGCCTGGCGGGCCTCGGCTAC
>DASQWP010000224.1:0-3535 GCA_035640195.1 Gaiellaceae bacterium
AACGCGGCCGCGGTGAGCACCCGTCTGGTCGCCGAAGGCGCGAACGGCCCCACGACGCTCGAAGCGGACACTGTCCTGGCCGAGCGGGACATCCCCGTTCTCCCGGACATCCTCACGAACGCGGGAGGCGTCGCCGTCTCCTACTTCGAGTGGGTCCAGGACATCCAGCGCCTCTTCTGGGGCCCCGACGAGATCCGCCTGCGGCTGAGCGATCTGATGCGCGGCGCCGTCGACCGTGTCTGGACGCTCTCCGACAGCGAGCGGCTGCCCTTCCGGCGCGCCGCCCTGGTGCTCTCGATCCGCGAGGTAGCCGCCGCGCTGACCGCCCGGGGAATCTACCCGTGAGGGTGCGCGAGGCCCTGCTCCACCCGCGCGTCCTTCCCGCGGACGCGCCTGCGCGCGAGGCGGCGGAGCTCCTGACGAAGCCCAGCGTGGAGAACGTCCTCGTCGTCGGGGACGGGGAGCGGCTGCTGGGGTGCGTGACGAAAGCAGCCGTCGTCTCCGCGGTCGCCGCCGGGCGGGACGTGGGGACGCTCCGGGCGCGAGACCTCTGCGACACCGACGTGACGACCGTCGGCCCGGATGCCTCGCTCGATGAGGCCCTGCACCTGATGGCCGAGCACGGCCTCGAACGCCTCGCCGTCACCGAGGACGGGCGTTTGCTCGGTGTCCTACCGCGCGAGTCGCTCGTGCGGCGGATCGCCGAGGACGAGCCTGCGTGACGCTCGCAGAGCTCGTCGGGGAGCTGCTCGGGCCGGACCCGCCGGTCGCGGTCGAGCTCCACGACGGCTCCGAGCTCGGGCCGGCGGACGCGCCCGCGCGCCTCGTCTTCCGCTCGCCGGACGTGCTCCGGCGCCTCCTCACGGCGCCGGGCGAGCTCGGCTTCGCCCGCGCGTACGTGGCCGGGGAGCTCGAGGTCGAGGGAGACCTCTACGCGGCGCTCGAGCTCCAGGAGCGTCTCGCGGGGGCGCGGCTCGCGCCTCGGCACTGGGTCGCGGCCCGGCGTCTTGTCGGGCGGGACGGGCTGAGGCCGCTCGCGCCGCCGGCGGAGGAGGCCCGGCTGCGAGGGCGACGCCATTCGCGCGAGCGCGACGCGGCCGCGATCGCCCACCACTACGACGTGTCCAACCGCTTCTACCGCCTCGTGCTCGGCCCGTCGCTCACCTACTCCTGCGCCGTCTTCGCCGAGCCTGCCCTCACGCTCGAGGAGGCGCAGGCGGCCAAGCACGAGCTCGTCTGTGCGAAACTCGGGCTCGAGGAGGGTATGCGCCTCCTCGACGTAGGCTGCGGCTGGGGCTCTCTCCTGATTCACGCCGCCGAGCACCACGGCGTCGAGGGCGTCGGCGTCACGCTCTCGCGGGCCCAGGCCGAGCTCGCCCGTGAGCGAATCGCCGAGGCTGGGGTCGCGGACCGGGTCGAGGTTCGCCTCGCGGACTACCGCGATCTCCACGGCGTGCGGTTCGACGCGATCTCGTCCATCGGGATGTTCGAGCACGTGGGCCGCTCGCAGCTCGCCGTCTACTTCCGGCGGCTCTACGAGCTCGTGCGGCCGGGCGGCCGGCTCCTCAACCACGGCATCAGCCGGCCTCCTGGGCAGCGGCCCCGTTTCGGCCGCCGCGGCTTCGTCCAGCGCTACGTCTTTCCCGACGGGGAGCTGCACGAGATCGGGTCGGTCGTGTCGGACGTCCAGCGGGCAGGCTTCGAGGCCCGGCACGTGGAGAGCCTCCGGGAGCACTACGCCCTCACGCTCCGGAGCTGGGTGGCGAACCTCGAAGAGAGCTGGGACGAGGCGGTGGCGGAGGTCGGTCCTGCACGTGCCCGCATCTGGCGGCTCTACATGGCCGGCTCGGCGCTCGGCTTCGAGGCGGGGCGACTCCAGGTGCACCAGGCGCTTGCCGTTCGTGCGGAAAGGGGCGCCAGCGGGATGCCCCTCCGTCCTGGGGCATGGAGCCGGGAGGAGAACCGGGTCTGAGCCGCGACCTCGACGCTCTGCCGGTGGCGGAATTCGGCTTCCCCGGGGAGCTGAGGGACCGCCTCGTCGTGGCGATCCTCAGCGGCGAGAAGACTTCCACGTCCTCGTTGCTCGCGGAGTACGAGCAGGACGACGATCCCTTGTCCGAGGTAGGGATGCAGTATGCCGTCGTCGACTCCGACGGACGGCGCGTCGCCGTGATCGAGACGACGGAGGTGCGCGTCGTCCCGCTAGGCGAGGTCGATCTCGCCTTCGCCCGCGACGAGGGGGAGAGCTTCGAGACGGTTGCCGAGTGGCGCGAGGCGCACGAGCGCTTCTGGGCCTCCTATCTGCCGGGCCTCGCCTTCGACGACGAGACGCTCGTCGTCGCAGAGCGCTTCCGCCTGGTCGAGACTTCTCAGCAGCAGGTGTAGGCGCCGGGAGGCGCGTCGCCCTCCTGCGGCTGGGGAAGCTCGGCGGCCGCGAGCGCCGCGCCGTGCATGATGTCGTGCTCGCTCGCCTCGAGCGCGTCGAGCCCGAAATGTGCAAGCGTCTCGCGGACGGCGATCGCCCCGGCCACGATCACCGGCGCTCGTTCTGGATGTATGCCGCGGAGCCCGCGGATCTCCTTCACCCGCAGGGAGGCGAGCCGGGCCGTCTCCGTGCCGATCCACTCCGCGCTCATGTGGTGGCCGTGCACGAGCTCCGGATCCTCCTCGTCGAGACCGAGGTCGAGGGTGGCGAGGGTCGTCACCGTGCCGGCGACGCCGATCGCGTGCGCCGGGCGTACGTCGTCGGGGACGTGCTCGGCGAGCGTTGCACGGATGAACCCGGCGCAGGCCTCGAGCTCTCCCTCCGTGGGCGGGTCGGCGGCGAGGAAGCGCTCGGTCAGGCGAACACAGCCGAGGTCGAGGCTCTCGTGGAACTCGACCCCGTCCGGCCCGCCGAGAACGAGCTCCGTGGAGCCGCCCCCGACGTCGACCACGAGCGTGCTCCCGGGAAGGTCGCGTCCTGCCGAGACTCCACGGAACGTCGTCAGCGCCTCGTCGTGTCCGGAGAAAAGGCGAGTCGTGAACCCGTAGCCCCATTCGATCTCGCCCAGGAAAGCCTCACCGTTCTCGGCGTCCCGAACCGCGCTCGTGGCGAAGGCGAGCGTCCGCTCGGCGCCGTGCCCCTCGATCGCGCGGCGGTAGTCGGCGAGGACGTTGCGGACGCGGGCGACGGCGGTCGGGAGCAGGAGCCGGCGGGCGTCGACCCCCTCGCCCAGGCGGGTGATCGTGAGGCGTCTGTCGAGCTCGGTGACCGCACCGTCGTCGACGTCGGCGACGAGCAGACGGGTCGAGTTCGTGCCGAGGTCGACGACGCCGACGCGGGTCACTTGCGCAGGTAGGCCTCGCGCAGCCGCGCGATCCCGGTGCGCGCGTCACCGAGTGCCCAGGAGAGGACGCCCAGCCGCTCCAGCGAGCCCTCGAGCCGTTCCAGGTGGCGCTGGACGTCCTCCGCGCGCTCGTTCGCGTGCTCCAGGCGCCGCTCGAGCTCCTCACCCCGCTGCGAGAGATCCTCCAGGCGCGTGGCGATCGCCTC
>DASQWP010000225.1:0-5208 GCA_035640195.1 Gaiellaceae bacterium
CAGCGTGCGCTCGGGGACGACATCGCGAACTTAGACTAGTCGGCCGCGTGCCCCTGTACCTGCGTGAGGCCGACGTCGAAGCGCTCCTCCCGCCCGCGGACGCGGTCACCGCCGTGGAAGCGTGCTTCGAGCGCCTCGCGCGCGGCGTGGTCGAGAACCGGCCGCGCTTCCGGCTGGGTCTCGAGGACGGCCTCCTGCACGTGATGGCGGCCGCCGACCTGGAGCTCGGCGTCGCCGGCCTGAAGACGTACGTGGGCTTCCGGGACGGGGCTCGCTTCGTGGTCGCCTTGTTCGCCGCCGACCGGCCGGAGCTCGTCGCGCTCGTCGAGGCCGATCGTCTGGGCCAGCTCCGCACCGGAGCGGCGAGCGCCGTGGCCGCGAGGCACCTTGCGCAGGACGGCGCCCGCACGCTCGGCGTGATCGGCACCGGGTGGCAAGCGGAGAGCCAGGTCGCCTGCATCCGGGCCGCGCTTCCCGGCATCGAGCGGGTCCTTGCGTACTCCCGGAACGAGGAGCGCCTGGCGGACTTCTGCCGCCGCTTCGGCGCGGAGGCGGCGGACTACAACCGCGAGGCCGCCGAGGGGGACATCGTGGTCACCGTGACGACCTCGCGCGACCCGGTTCTCCGCGGCGAATGGCTGCGCCCCGGGGCGCTCGTCTGCGCGGTCGGGGCCAACCGGATGCAGGCGCGCGAGCTCGACAACGCCGTCCTCGAGCGTGCGACATTCGTCTGCTGCGACTCGAAGGAGCAGGCGCGCATCGAGGCGGGCGACCTCGCCGAGCCGGTCGAGCAGGGCCTCCTCGACTGGCTCGAGGTGCACGAGCTCGCGGAGGTGGTCGGCGGCGAGGTGCGCGGGCGCGGGAGCGACGACGACGTTGTCCTCTTCAAGAGCGTCGGGATTGCGGCCGAGGATCTCGCCGTCGGCGCGCTCGTCTACGAGCGCGCGCGCGAGCGGGGCGTCGGGGTGGAGCTCTAGTCGGTTCGCCGCTCCGAGGGCGGCCAGTCGGGGTAAGGCGTGAGGTCGGTGCTGCCGTACTCGGGGCGCTCGCGCGTGGCCTGTCGCTCGCCGGCCGAGTAAACGGAGTCCTCTCTCGGGCCGAGCAGGACGAGCACGAGCGGGGCGCGCCCGCGTCCCCACGCGATCGCCTCCTCAGGATCCTCCCAGCCAGGCCCTTCCTCGACCAGATGAGGCGTCGGCTCTTCCGCCTCCCAGTGTCCCGAGAAGGGAGGATCACCGGGCAGCCGCGCCCAGGGACCCTGGATGTACACCGTGCCGTACTTGGCCGGACCCCGGCCTCCTCCGCCGGGCCAACCTCTGCCATTCGCTACGTCTCGCGGACGCGCTCGGCCGCCATGGCGGCCGTGTCCTCGCCGACCGCCCGGATCACCTCGGGCCGCTCGAGCAGGCGCAGGCGCTGCTCCTCCGAGGAGCGGTTCTTCAGATACGGATCGTCGAGGATGTCCTCCAGCGAGCGCCCGAGCCGGTGCTCGCGGACGATGTACGCCGCGAGGGCCTCCTCCTTGGACAGGCCGCGAGGCGACTCCGTTCGCCCGCCGTTCCCCTTGCCGAAGAGTCGGGAGAAGAATCCCACGCCGGGGATTGTATCCTTGGCCGGTAGTGGAGCCTTCGGGCATGCGATTCGCCGAGCGGGTCCTGCACGGGATCGGCGAGGACGGGAGCCGCGAGGAGATCGTCATCTGGATCGAGCGGCGCACGGGTGCTCTGTGGGCCGTCGGGCGGGCGATCGACCCGAGCAATCGCCGGACGCCGAATCCCCGGCCGGACGACTACCTGTTCGAGGGCTACGAGATGGGCGACGCCCTGGAGGCCGCGAACAACGCGCTCCGAGACGACCTCCAGGTCTCAGCCGAGGAGGGTCTCAACGAAGACGTGCGCGAGTTCAGGGACGAGGACCTCCTGAAGCCGCTCGAACGCTGGTTCTTCGGACACAAGCCGTAGCTCCGGGCCCGGGGCCACCGCGAGCCTCCCTCCGCTTCGAGCATATCGCCGGGAATCGCGCCCGTGGCGCGCCGTTTGCGCCGAGAGAGTGTCGCCTCGGCGCGTGCCACGCCCAGGCGATTCTCAGGCGATCCCGATCTGCCCCGCGAGCTCGCGCGAGATCGCGTGCTCGCTCCCGTCGACGAGCACGGTCAACGGCCCGTCGAAGGGCTCGGACCGGCGGAGCGTCACCCGTCCGCCGGGGACGAGGCGCAGCCGTGTGAGATAGCGGAGGAGCGCGGCATCTCCGTCCGGGACCCGCTCGACGGTCGCCTCCTCGCCCGGCTCGAGAGCGTCGAGCGAGCGGAGTTGGCGGGCCTCGATCTGGAGTCCTGCGTTCGGAATGGGGTGACCGTGCGGATCGTGTGTCGGATAACCGAGCTGCTCGTCGATCCGCGCCTCGAGCTCCTCCGAGATCACGTGCTCGAGCCGGTCCGCCTCCGCATGCACGGCGTCGATGCCGAGGCCGAGCGTCTCGGCGAGGTAGACCTCGAGGAGGCGGTGGTGCCGGATCACCTCGAGCGCGATCTTCGCCCCCGCCTCCGAGAGCTGCGCGCCCCGGTAGGGCGAATGCTCTGCCAGCCCGAGCGCGGCGAGCTTCTTCAGCATCGAGGTGGCCGACGAGGGAGCGACGCCCATCTGCCGGGCGATGGCCGTCGTCGTGGCGCGCTCGCCTTCGGACTGGAGCTTGTAGATCTCCTTCAGGTAGTCCTGGATCGCAGCCGACAGCGGAGGTTTAGACACGTCTCAAATTGTACTGCGGCCGGTCCCGGAACAGGCGCTGCCTCCGGCTTGCTAGCCTCGCCCGGCTCTGCGCATCCAGCTCGGACATAGCCCGGACCCGGACGACGCGTTCATGTTCTGGGGGCTCGCGTCAGGGCGCGTCGACCCGCGCGGGTTCGAGATCGAGCATGTGCTCCGTGACATCCAGACCCTCAACGAATGGGCGCTGGAGGCGCGGCTCGAGGTGACCGCGATCTCCCTCCACACGTACCCGTTCGTGCAGGCCAACTACGTCATCCTCCCACACGGGGCGAGCATGGGCTCCGGGTACGGCCCCGTCGTGGTCGCCCGCGAGGGACTTTCTCGGGCCGAGCTGCGGGAGACGGAGATCGCAGTGCCGGGGCGGATGACGACGGCGTTTCTCGTTCTTCGCCTATATCTCGGGGAGGACTTCCGTTTCCGTGAGGTGCCGTTCGACGGGATCATGGAGGAGGTCGAGTCGGGCCGGGTCGAAGCCGGCCTGCTCATCCACGAGGGTCAGCTCACGTACGTCCAGCACGGGCTGCGTTCGCTCGTCGACCTGGGCGAGTGGTGGCTCCTGGAGACCGGGCTTCCCCTTCCGCTGGGGATCAACGTCGCCCGCCGCGACCTCGGGGCGGACAAACTGCACGAGCTCTCCGAGGTGCTGCGGGAGTCGATCCGGGCGGGCCTCGACCAGCGGGACGAGGCGCTCGAGTACGCGCTCGGCTACGGCCGCGGTCTCGATCCCGAGCTCGCCGACCGCTTCGTCGGGATGTACGTGAACGAGCTGACCGAGGACTACGGCGAGGAGGGCAAGCAGGCCGTCTCCGAGCTCCTTCGCCGGGGCGAGGAGATCGGCGCCTTCGAGCGCCCCGTCCACGTCGAGTTCGTCCCCTAGAGACGCGTCCGGGGCCAGGCCCCGGCCTGGGCTCCTGCGGACAGGTGCAAGGGCGAAAGTAGACTGGCCTCGTGGCCGAGGCGGTGATCTTGTCTGCCGTTCGCACGCCCGTGGGGCGCTACGCCGGCGCCCTCGCGGGCGAGCGCCCCGACGACCTCGCGGCGCTCGTCGTCCGCGAGGCCGTCGAACGCGCCGGAGTTTCACCCGGCGAGATCGAGGACGTCTACCTGGGTTGCGCCAACCAGGCGGGCGAGGACAACCGCAACGTCGCTCGCATGGCTGCCCTGCTCGCCGGCCTCCCCCAGGAGGTGGCCGGCGTCACGGTCAACCGCCTCTGCGCCTCGGGGCTCTCCGCCGTCGTCTCCGCCTGCCACGCGATCCGTGCCGGAGACGGCGACCTCTTCGTCGCCGGTGGCGTCGAGTCCATGAGCCGGGCCCCACTCGTGATGGCCAAGCCCGAGCATGCCTTCCCGCGAGGGAACCAGGTCGCCTGGGACACGACCCTCGGATGGCGCTTCCCGAACCCGAGCCTGGAGGAGATGTTCCCCCTCGAGTCGATGGGGGAGACCGGCGAGAACGTGGCCGAGCGCTGGCAGATCCCGCGCGAGGAGCAGGACGCCTTCGCACTCGAGAGCCAGCGGCGTCATGCGGCGGCCGTCGAGACCGGTCGCTTCGCCGACGAGGTCGTCCCGGTCGGCGAGCTCGAACACGACGAGCATCCGCGTCCGGACACGAGCGCCGAGAAGCTCGCCGCCCTCAGGCCCGCCTTCCGAAAGGACGGAACCGTGACGGCCGGCAACTCGAGCGGGCTGAACGACGGCGCCGCGGCGCTCGTCGTGGCGAGCGAGGAGAAGGCACGCGAGCTCGGCGCCAAGCTCCTCGGACGCTTCGTTGGAAGCGCGGTGGCGGGCGTGGATCCGCGGATAATGGGCATCGGTCCCGTTCCGGCCGTGCGCAAGCTCCTGGCTCGCGTCGGAATCGACGCGAGCCGGATAGACCTCGTCGAGCTGAACGAGGCGTTCGCCTCCCAGAGCCTCCAGGTGATCCGCGAGCTAGGGCTCGACCCGGCCAAGGTGAACGTCAACGGCGGCGCGATCGCGATCGGGCATCCCCTGGGAATGAGTGGCGCCCGGCTCGTCGTCACGCTCTTGCACGAGCTCGGCCGCCGCGGCGGCCGCTTCGGCCTCGCGACGCTCTGCGTCGGCGTCGGCCAGGGTCAGGCGGCCATCTTCGAGGCGACGTAGCGTCTCGAGCGCTGCGTCAGCTCGTAGGCGAGGAAGACGATCGCCAACCCGTTGACCGGGTGGAGCGCCGCGACCTCGCTCACGTCGATGTTCGGGAGGACGAGCTGGAGGACGTTGAGCCCGACGAGCAGGACCGTCAGGAGGAGGAGGGTGCGCGGCAGGCGCGCGACCAGGGCGACGACGAGCAGCACGATCGACGCGATGCCGAGGATGAAGCCGAGGACCGAGTGCGGATCGAAGCTCGTGTCTCCGAAGACGGCGAGGCCGGCCAGGAAGAACTGCACGATCGCCGCGGCGAGGTAGAGGCCGACGAGGCCGAAGT
>DASQWP010000226.1:0-24998 GCA_035640195.1 Gaiellaceae bacterium
GACGTCCGCGCTCGGGACGGTGACTGGCGGCCTGGAGCCGCTCGCGGACACGCTGTCGCGGTCGACGGAGGAGTCTGCGAGCCTGGTTGGCCTGCAGGACGTGCTGTCGGGTCAGCTGGCGGCGTCGGTGGACGAGACGACGTCCGCGCTCGGGACGGTGACTGGCGGCCTGGAGCCGCTCGCGGACACGCTGTCGCGGTCGACGGAGGAGTCTGCGAGCCTGGTTGGCCTGCAGGACGTGCTTTCGGGCCAGCTGGCGGCGTCGGTGGACGAGGCGACGTCCGCGCTCGGGACGGCGACCGGTGGGGTGGCGCCGCTTCCGGACACGCTGGCGGTGCCTTCCGATGCCGTCCTCGCGGACATCGTCGGCGACGCTCGCGGGGGCGTGGTAGAGACGATGACCGGCGCGGTGGGGCCGGTCGGCGACGGCGCGTCGGAGCAGATTGCCTCTCTGGCCGGGACGGTCGCGCCCGCCGCCGAGGGCGGCTTTGCAGAGCCGGTGATCGGAGCGGCGGCCGACCCCGTGACCGCTGCGGCCGCACCTGCGGGTGAAAGCGCCTTGGCGTTGGTTGACCGCCTCCTGGCCGACGTCATCGAAGCCGGCGGAGGTGCCGTCCAGAGCGATCCGGGCTCTGTGGTCGGCTTCGCCTCTGCCGATGCCGTCGAGCCGGCCTCCGGGAGTGGGGATGTGTTCCCGGGTCTGCCGTTCGAGGCTCTGCCGGCGCTGGGCGGTGAACAGGCTTTGCTCATCTCCGCGGCCCTCGCCGCGGCGGCCGGTCTCGCGCTCGCCCTCAGGGCGGGAGGGCCGTCGGCCGCTTCCCTGATGAGCGCGCGGTTCCTCTTGGCGAACGCTCCGCCGATCCCCGTGCGCTGCCTGGTCGGAGGGACCTTGAATCGCGCCTCGGCTCTGAATCGCGCCTCGGCTCCCTTGGCGGGCGCAGCGGGCTTCGGCGGGAACGGTGGCGTTCTTGGCCTCCCTGCATCCGTCGGCAGGTCCGCCGGTGGTGTGGCGGGCAAGGTGGCGGGCACGGTCGGAGCGATCGGAGGTGACCTCCGAGATGGATTTCTCAACGGCGCAGGCCGCGCGGTGCCCGCGCCGGAGGACGACGGTGACCACAACGCCCCGCTCTGGATGGTCGCGATGATGCTCGGACTCCTCTACCTCGCCGTCTTCACGGCTGGCATCTGGGTCGGGAAGCGCCTGTGGCATGTCGTGAGATAGCTCCGGGCCAGAAGGGGCGGGCGCGAGCGTACGCGGCCTTTGCGGCCTCGGCGCTCGCGCTCGCCGCGTCGGGCGTGCTGGCGCTGACGCTGGCGCCCGAGGCGGCCGCGGCGTCCCGCTGCACCATCACCGGCACGAGCGGGCCGGACGTGATCGTCGGCACGCCGAGAAGCGACTTCATCTGCGCAGGGGGCGGAGCCGACGTCATCCGTGGGCGAGGCGGCAACGACCGCATTCTCGGCGGCGGAGGCGACGACCGCGTGTACGGCGGCGGCGGGGACGACCGGCTGTTCGGGGGCCGCGGAGACGATCGGCTCGAAGGCGGGACGGGCCGGGACATCCTTCACGGTCGCGGCGGCCGGGACAGCCTGTTAGGTCAGCGCGGCGGCGACCGGCTGTTCGGGGGCAAGAGCCGCGACCGCTTCTTCGGCGGGCCCGCTCGCGATCTCCTCTACGCCCGGGACGGGAACCGAGAACGAGTCGACGGCGACGGGGGCAGGGATTGCGCGCGCGTCGACCGCGGCCTCGACATCACAATCAGCGTCCACGAGCTCTTCTGATCAGGCCCGCGCGAGCCGCGCGGCCCGTCCGGGCCGGAACGACCAGGCGTGGAGGCCCCCGCGCCAGGCGACCGCGGCCAGGAAGATCGCGGCGCCCGAGAGGATGAGGAGCGTCTGGGCGGCGAGCGCAAAGCCGAGCGCCTGGGAGGCCTCGACGCCGGAGACGACGAGTAGCGTCGTCCCCGCGGCGATCTGGGTCGCCGCGCCCGCGGGGCCGATCGGGATGGCGGCCGAGGCGGCGCTCGCGCAGATGAACATGATCGCGAGCGGGAAGGAGAGCGCGATCCCGAAGGTGCTGAGCAGCAGGAAGATCGCGACGATCCGGATGAGCCAGGACGCGAGGACGAGGCCCCACGCTCGGGCTGCGTCACGCCACGGCGTCACGCGTGGCGCGAGCCAGCCGCAGATCCTGAACCGGGCCAGACGCGTCCGGGCGGAGATGCGCGGAAGGGCGAGCACGACCGCCGCCGCCGCAATCCCGCCTATGCCGATGAGGGCGAAGCCCGCGCGCACGGCCGGCGAGCTCCCCGGGAACACCGCGGCAGCCGTCGCGAGCGGCGAGAGCGCCACGGTGTCGATCAGGCCGAGCGTGACGAGAGAGAGGCAGAGGCCGCGCACGCCGACCGGGCAACCGGGATAGCGGCGGACGATCGCGATCCGGACCACCTCGTCGAAGCGGCCCGGGAGCGCCACGCCCATGATCGAGGCGCCGCCGCCCGCAGCAGCGAGCGCGAGCGGCCCGGGGCGTTCGCTCGGCCGGAAGAGGCGGCGCCACCCGTACGCCTTGAAGCCGTAGGCAAGCACCAGGAGGACTCCGGCGGCGGCGATCAGGCCGGGATGCCCGTGCGAGAGCGGCCAGCCGTCGTCGATGAGGGAGCGGGCCGCGACGACGAGGATGGCGGTCGTCAAGATCGAGATCCCCAGCGAGACGCCGAGCCTTCCTCGCCGTGAGCAGCTGAGGCACACGAGCGCCGACCTCGCGCGCTCGAGCCCCATCCGCGGCGCCCTCATCCCTCGGTGCAGAGGCGAGCGCTGATGGCTCAGCCGCTGCGTGTCTCGTCGTCGACCGGGTGGCTCGGAAACGTGCCGTCGGCGTTCGCGGCGCGCTCGGCCGCCGCCGCCTGCTTCTTCTCTTCCTTCTTCTCCAGCTTCCGCGCGCGGCGCTCCTTGACCGTCCGCTCTCGCGTCATCTTCGCCATCGTCTGTCGTCTCTTCGAGCTCGAACTCATACAGGCCCTTCCTTCCCGTCGATGCGTGGTCGCAATCCCGGGAACGTCCTCGTCGTCCCGGAGCGTTCGGTCCTTCTCGTGAGGAAGCAGGGTGCTGCGGGCCGCGACGATCCCTGGGCGCAGATCGCCGGGTCGTGCACCCGGCGCCGTTCTGGGGAACCCATGTTACCGAGCCGAGCCGGCGGCGCTACGATCGCCGCATGGCCGAGCTCTCGCTCGTCGAGTTCCCCGCGGACGACGCGGAGCGCGCTCGCCGCTTCTGGGAGGGTCTGCTGGGCGTTCCGTTCGCCGAGCGAGAGGAGGGGGAGGGGCGCGGCCGGCAGACGCGCGCGGGCGGAGTCGCGCTCGGGCTGCACGAGCGCGGGCCCGGGCCGGGCGACCGCTTCTCGCTGCCTTACTTCGCCGTCGCCGACGTCGGGGAGGCGCTCGCCCGCGTCCAGGCGCTGGGCGGCGAGGTCGTCCACCCGGGCGAGCGGTGGGCGATATGCCGGGACTCCGAGGGGAGCCCCTTCGGGCTTGCTCGAAGCGCGCCGCTCGTCGATTCCGCCGGGAGCTAGGGGTCTGGATGCGCTTCCTGTACGTGCGGTTGCATGCTCCTGCTCGGTCGCTGCCTGCGTTGGCGGAGTTCTACGGTGTGCGTCTCGGCGTCGAGCTCGTCGAGGCGGGAGATGCGCTGGTGGCCGTCAGGATCGGGGAGACGCGGCTGGACTTCCTGGCGGGTGACGGCCGGCCCTTCTACCACTTCGCGCTGCTCGCTCCGGGCAACCGCTTCGGCGAGCTGCTCTACTGGGCCGGCGAGCGAACGGAGCTCCTTCCCGACCGGGAGGGCGGCGAGGTGATGTTCGATTTCGGCGCGTGGGGAGCGCAGGCGTGCTACTTCCATGATCCGGCCGGAAACATCGTCGAGCTGATCGCGCACGGGGGGATCGGCGAGACGGCTCGCGAAGGGTCGTTCGCCGGGGACGAGCTGCTCGGCCTCTCCGAGCTGGGGCTGGTCGGGCAGACGGCGGCGTTGGCGAGCGCGCTCAGGCGCGAGCTCGGGCTCGAGCTCTGGGATGGAACCATCGAAAACGAGGGCCGGCTGGCATTTCTCGGAGAGCGCGCCCGGACGCTCATCCTCAGCCCCGCCGAGCGCGCGTGGCTGCCGACCGGACGCCCCGCCGAGGCTCATCCCGTCGACGCCGTGCTCTCGGGCCCACCCGAAGGCGAAGCGCTGATGGACTCCCGCTACCGAATCCGCCGTCAGAGCGTCCATGCCTCCTGACCGCGACCCGAACGTGCTCCCGGCCGGCCTGTCCGAGCCGGTCGACGACAGCGCTGCCGATCACCTTCCCGGCGCCGAGCTGCCGACGCTTTCGTTCCCCGCGACCACCGGCGGCACGGTCGACCTGCGTCAGCTCGCCGCCGGGACGCTCGTTCTCTACGTGTATCCGCGCACCGGCCGTCCCGGAGTGGACGCATCCCCCGGCTGGGACCAGATCCCGGGCGCACGCGGGTGCACGCCGCAGAGCTGTGCGTTTCGCGACCGACGGCCGGAGTTCGACGCGCTCGGCGCCCAGGTCGCCGGCCTTTCCTCGCAGACCGCCGAAGACCAGGGCGAGGCCTCCGAGCGGCTGCAGCTTCCGTTCCCGCTCCTCGCGGACCCGGGGCTCCGCCTTGCCGCCGCGCTCGACCTGCCCACCTTCACCTTCGAGGACCTGCGGCTGTACAAGCGGCTGACGCTCGTCGCACGCGCTGGGACCGTCGTGCAGGTCTTCTACCCCGTCTTTCCGCCCGACCGGAACGCGGAGCAGGTGCTGGCCTGGCTCCGCGCAGCGGCATGAGCACCGTCGCGGTCGTCGGGCTCGGCGGGATGGGGAGCCGAATCGCGAGTCGGCTTCTCGACGCCGGGCACGACGTCGTCGTCTGGAATCGCACGCCAGAGAAGGCGGACGAGCTAGTCGCACGAGGAGCGGCGCAGGCTGCCACGCCGGCCGAGGCCACTGGCCGTGCCGAAGCCGTCATCACGATGGTCGCAGACCCGGCGGCGCTCCGAGCAGTCGTCGAGGGCCCCGACGGGATCGCGGCCGGAGCCGGCGGCGACACGACGGTCATCGAGATGTCCACCGTCGGTCCGAAAGCCGTTGCGGAGCTGGCGACGAAGCTCCCGCCGGGAACCGGGCTCCTGGATGCGCCCGTGCTCGGCAGCCTTTCGGAGGCCGAGTCGGGATCGCTCGCCGTCTTCGTGGGCGGGCCCGAAGAGCTGGTCGCGCGCTGGACGCCGCTCCTCGGCGCGCTCGGCGCTCCCATCCATGTCGGCCCGCTCGGAACCGGTGCGGCGGCGAAGCTGGTCGCCAACACGACCCTCTTCGGAACCCTGGGCGTCCTCGGAGAGGCGCTTGCCCTCGCCGACCGACTCGGCCTCTCGCGGGGGGCTGCCTTCGCCGTGCTCGCCTCGACGCCCCTGGCGGCCCAGGCGGAGCGGCGGCGGCCCGCCCTCGAGTCCGGCGAGTACCCGCTTCGTTTTGCGCTCTCCCTCGCCCTCAAGGACGCCAATCTGATCCTCGAGGCCGGCGAGGCCGCGGGCGTCGAACTCCGGGTTGTCGACGCGGCGCGAAGATGGATCGCCGAGGCGGACGAGGCCGGCTGGGGCGACCGCGACTACTCGGCTCTCCTGGCGTGGATCTCCGACCCCCGTTGACCGGATCTTTCACTTTTCGGCTTCCGATCTATTTACAATGGACAACGAAGCACTTAGGCTGTCAACGGAGCTCCGAGGACGATCTCTCTGGCTGATCACGACTCCACCCTCCAAGCCGGCCTCGACCGGCGGCTCGGCGCAGCCGGAACGGGCCCGATCATGGAGCTCGCCGTCCAGGCCGCGGGTGCCGGGTCGGAGGACGAGAGAGCGTGGAGGCTGACGCGGCTCGCGGCCGCTCTTCGCAAGGCGGGGGACCTCGACCTCGCCGTCGAGGCGCTCGAGGCGGCGATCGCACTGCGTCCTTCCGACTGGGCCGAGCGTGCGCTCTACACCTGCGCTGTGGCCGTCCGCTGCGATCGGAACGAGTCAGAGCTCGCGGTGACGCTCGGCGAGGAGCAGATGGGGCGCTCTCTCGACGAGAGGCTCCTCCATGAGATGGCCCGCGCCTACTACGAGGCGCTCGAGGCCACCGGCCTGGACGTGTACCGCGAGCAGTGGGAGCGGATCTCGGCGCTCCTGGACGCGGGCCGCCTGCCGGCCTCGAACGGCCGCCGCCTCCCGCGGTAGCGGTAGCGCGGGCTCCTAGCGCGCCGCGGCGAGCGCGTCGAGCACGTCGCCGCCGTACCGCTCGAGCTTCGCCGGCCCGACGCCCGAGACCGCCGCGAGCGCGGCCAGATCGCCGGGGCGGCGGCGGGCGATCTCCTCCAGCGTCCTGTCGTGGAAGACGACGAAGGCCGGGATGCCGTCCTCCTTCGCCCGCTCCCGCCGCCACGTCTTGAGCGCCTTGAAGAGCGGGTCGTCGTCACCCACGGGCTCGGCCTCCCGCAGCGCGCCGAGCTCCCGGAGGAACGGGCTCGGCTTCCCGCTCCAGGTCAACTCCAGGTGCCGCTTCGCGCGCGTCATGCCCACGTAGAAGAGCCGCCGCTCCTCGTCCACGTCCGCCCGCCTGAACGGCAGCTCGCCCTCGACGAGGTTGGGGAGGAAGACGGCCTCGAACTCGAGCCCCTTCGCCCGGTGGTACGTGAGCAGGTTGACGCCACGGCCCTGCGCCTCCTCGCCGAAGCGCGCCTGGAGGTCGGCGACGAAGTCCGCAACCGTGCTCGTCCCGTCGTCGAGCTCCTCGGCGAGGCGGACGAGCCGGGCGAGATCGCTCTGGCGCGTGACTTCCTCGTCGCCGACGTCGTCCGGGACGTCCTCGGTGAATCCCTGCGCGTCCGCCGCGGCCCGCACGGCCTCGGCGGCGCGCGAGCCCGAGGCCCGGCGCAGCAGCCGCAGCGTCGCACGAGCGGCCGGGCGGGCGAGGAACGCGCCGCCGCGCACCTGGTACGGGATCCCGGCGATGGAGAGCGCCTCCTCGTAGTCCTCGGAGCGCGCGTTGATGCGGTAGAGCACGGCGAGCTCCTCGTCGGGGATGCCCTCGTCGCGCAGGACCGCGATGCGCGCGACGAGCGCGTCCACCTCCGTTTGCCCGTTGGCGAAGGCCCGCACCACCGGCTCGCCGCCGGACGGCCTCACCGCCCGCAGGACTTTCCGCGCGCCGCCGAGCTTCGGCACGAGCCCGTTCGCCGTCGCCAGGATCTCGGGGGTCGAGCGGTAGTTCTCCTCCAGGCGGAGGACGGTGGCCCGGGGAAAGCGACGCGGCATGGCGAGGAGATGGTCGGGAGCCGCGCCGGTGAAGGAGTAGATGGACTGGTAGTCGTCGCCGACGGCGCAGAGGTCGTCGCGCTCGCCAAGCCAACACTCGAGCAGCGACTGCTGCAGGAGGTTCACGTCCTGGTACTCGTCGACCGTGAAGGCGCGGTAGCGGGCGCGGAAGGTCTCGACCGCCTGCGCGTCCTCGTCGAAGAGCCGCACGGCGAGCTCGAGCACGTCCTCGAAGTCGATCCGGCCGTGCGCCTCCTTGCGGCGCTCGTACTCGCGGAAGACCCTGAGCATGAGGTCGGCCGGGATGGGCGGCTCGTGCCCGTCGAGCCCGTCGAGGTAGGTCGCGGGCGTCAGGCGCCGGTTCTTCGCCCACTCGACCTCCGTGGCCAGGTCACCGACGGGGCGGAAGCGGAACGGCATCGGCAGCGAGCGCGAGATCTGCTTCAGGAGGAGCGCCTTCGAGGAGAGGATCTCGCCGACGCCGTCGCTGGAGAAGTAGTGGAGCTGCGCGAGCGCGGCGGAGTGGAAGGTGCGGGCCGGGACGCCGACGGCGCCGAGGGCGGAGAGCCGCTCCCGCATCTCCGTCGCGGCCTTGTCGGTGAAGGTGACGGCGAGGATCTCGGTGGGTCGGAACGCGCCCGTGGCGACCTGGTTGGCGATGCGCCGCGTGATCGTCGTCGTCTTGCCGGAGCCGGCGCCCGCGAGGATGCAGACGGGGCCGCGGACGGCCTCGACGGCACGCCGCTGCTCGGGGTTCAGCCCGTCGAGGATGCTTCCCGGGTCCACCCGCCCGAGCTTAGGCGAGCCGCCGGAGGGCTTCAACGAGGCCGGCGGATTTCGTCCGCAAGCACGCGGTATTCCGTCGCCATCAGCTTGTCTTTCGTGCGGCCGGACGCCTCTTTCATGGCGATCAGGTGGTCGAGCGAGGCAACGAGCACGGCGACGCCCTCGATCTCCGTGGAGACGGCGGCCGAGCGCAGCGCGTCGTAGCGAGGCGCGCCGTCGGGATCACTCAACAGGTCGATCGATCCGTACGGGGTTGCGAAGGTGAAATGAGCACCCTTCTGGAGCGTCTCGGCATCGAGCAGGAAGGGGAGCCCAGCCGGAGCTCCGCGAAGCGTCGCCCCGAGCTCGCGGAGGGCTCCGGCGAGCCGCTCGAGGTTCTCGTAAGCCCTCCCGTACGCGATGTCGACGTCGTAGCTCGGGTAGGACGAGCCCTGCGCCATTCCGGCGAGGCCGCCGATCACGACGAACGCGACGCCGTGCTTTTCGAGCGTCGAGAGGATGACCTTGGGTTGGAACTCAGCGACCATGCGCCGCACCGACGTTTCGGCGCACGAACTCCGCGAAGGCAACCCCGTGGTCGATCCGCTCGGAAGGGCTCTTCGCCAGATTCGCGCGCAGCAGGGTGCGGTCGTGGCCGTAGTCGATCTCGCGCGTGGAGAGCTCCAGCTCCTCGCCGAGGAGGTCGAGCAGGGACGCCAGGGTGGCGACGGAGGGGGAGACGACGCCGCGCTCGATGCGGGAGATCGCCGCCTGCGAGGTCCGCGCGCGGGCGGCCAGCTGCTCCTGCGTCACGCCGTGGCGGCGCCGCGCGGTGCGGAGGAGCTCGCCGGGAGACACACGCCAAGTATATCTCTTATGACGTATGAGTCCCGCGCAAGGCTCGTGTTACGCTCTCGGAGCCTGCGCGTGCGCTCCTCCTCCGTCCTCACGGGGCGAGCGCAGGCCGCGGCCGAGCGCGATCCCCCAAGGAGGTCTGCATGCTCACGACCGCGCTCGCCGTCTCCGCCGCCACCTGGGCTGTCCTCATGGCGATCGGCCCCCTGCTTCAGATCCGGGCGATCCTCCGGCGCCGATCCTCCGACGGCATCTCGATCGGATACTTCCTCGTGCTCCTGGTGGGGTTCGCGCTCTGGGTCGCCTACGGCACGGCCAGCGAGAACCTCGCGCTCGTCGTCCCGAACACGGTCGCGTTCCTGGTCGCGCTCGGGACGATCGTGGTGGCGGTCCGCTACCGCCCGCCCGCGCGCCGCGCCCCGTAGAGCGAGTCCGCCATCCGCTCGATCAGCTCGCGGCGGACGAGCTTCGCGCGCCACTCCTCCGGAATGGCCTCCTCGCCCTCGAGTGCGCCCGCAAGCTGGCCGAAGACGGCGGCCGTCGTGTCCGTGTCTCCGCCGAGGTTGACCGCCAGCAGCGCCCCTTCGCGGAAAGACGAGCTCTTGTCGAGCGCCCAGAGTGCCGCCTCGAGCGTGTGGACGACGTAACCGGAGGCCTCGGGAGGCTCCGAGCGGCGGAAGGAGCCGCGCGCGACCTCCTTCACCTCCGGAGCGAGGTCTCCGTCGAAGTAGTCGTCCGCGAGCAACTGTGCTTTTGCAAGACCCGAGCCCGCGCCGGCGATCAGGGCGCCGAAGTACCGGCACGCGTCGACGGCGACACGGGTGGCGTGCGTCGCGCGCGAGCTCTCGCCGGAGAGCCGGATCGCCTCGGCGCGATCGGCGGCGAAGAAGAGCGGCACCGGCGCGAGGCGCATGAGCGAGCCGTTTCCGGCCGACGTCGGCTCGGTGAGGCCGGCCGACGACGCGTCGCCGGTGAGCTCGTAGCGCGCGAGAGCGCGCGAGACGGTGTTCCCCATCCCGAAGGCGTACTCGGCGCTCGAGAGGTAGCCGTCCTCGAGCCAGCGGAGGTAGCGCTCGAGCTGGTCGCGGAGGTCGAAGCCCCGGCGGGCGACGAGGCTGTCGGCGAGGCAGAGCGCCATGGACGTGTCGTCCGTCCAGGTTCCCACAGGAAGCCCGCGATGGCCGCCGCCGACCATGTCCTCGACGGGGTCGAAGGAGCCGGGGGGAAGCCCCTCGTACGGCGCGCCGAGCGCGTCGCCGACGGCGAGCCCCAGCAGCGAGCCCCGAACGCGAGAGCGCTCTTCCACGCGCTCAGTTTGCAGGACGGAGCCAGCGGTAGCCGTAAGGCTCCAGCTCGAGCTCAGGGCCTTCCCGCTCGCCCGTCAAGAGGTTCACGCCGTCGAGGCGAACGCTGCACGCCTCCCCGCCGAGGTTGTGTGCCGCGACGAACGTGCGCCCGCGCCACTCGCAGCGGTGCGCGAAGACCGCCGGCTCGCCCACGTCGAGCACCCGGACCTCGCCCCAGCCGATCTCCGGGCACTCCTTACGGAGCCGGACGATCCGCCCGGTCCAGTTGAGGAGCGAGCCGGGGTCGTGTCGCTGGCTCTCGACGTTCACGTGCTCGGGCGCGTAGTCGCCCTCTGCGAGCGGCACGCAGAAGTCGGCCGGATCCGCCTCGGAGAAGCCGCCGCCCGGCGCGGCGGTCCACTGCATCGGCGTGCGCACGCTCATGCGGCCCTCGGCGGCGAGGTTCTCGCCCATCCCGATCTCCTCGCCGTAGAGCAGGACGGGCATGCCCGGCAGCGAGAAGAGGAGGCTGTACACGAGCTCGAGACGACGGCGGTCGCCGCCGAGCATGGGAGGCACGCGACGCCGGATCCCGCGGCCGAAGATGCGCATCCCCTCGTCCGGCGCGAAGGCCTGGAAGACCTCCTCGCGCTCCCCCTCGCTCAGCTTGTCGAGCGTGAGCTCGTCGTGGTTGCGCACGAACGTCGCCCAGCCGTTGGCCTCGGGAGTTGCCGGACGCCCCTCGAGCGCGCGGGCGAGAGGCTCGGCTTCCTCGCGGACGAGCGCGAGGTAGAGGGCCTGGTTGGCGATGAAGTCGAAGAGGAGCTGCAGCTCGTCCCCTTCCTCGTCCCCGAAGTAGCGGCCGAGCTCGTCGGGCGGCAGGTTGACCTCGCCCAGGAGCACGGCGTCGCCCCGGCGGCGGGAGAGAAAGCCGCGCAGGTCGCGCAGGAGCTCGTGGGGGTCGCCGCCTGCCTCGCCGTCGACTCCGAGCCGCTCGATGAAGTAGGGCACCGCGTCGACCCGGAAGCCCGAGAGACCGAGCTCGAGCCAGAAGCCGAGCGCCTTGAAGATCTCCTCGCGCACACGCGGGCTGGCGACGTTCAGATCGGGCTGGTGCCCGTAGAAGCGGTGCAGGAACCACTCGCCCGCCTCCTCGTCGTAGTCCCAGATCGAGTCCTCGACGCCGGGGAAGATGACGTCGCCCGGCTTCTCCTCGGGCGGGTCGCCGCTCCAGACGTAGAAGTCCCGGTAGGGCGACTCGCGGCTCGCTCGCGCCTCCCGGAACCAGGGGTGGCGTTCGGAGGTGTGGTTGACGACCAGGTCGGCGATCACGCGCAGGCCGTGCTCGCGAGCGGCTCGAAGAAAGTCGACGACGTCGCCGAGGGAGCCGTAGCGCGGGTCGACGCCGTAGTGGTCGGTGATGTCGTAGCCGTCGTCGAGGTCGGGAGTCGGGTAGAAGGGCATGAGCCAGAGGCAGGTCACGCCGAGGCCGGCGATGTGCTCGAGCCGGTCGATCAGGCCGGGGAAGTCGCCGATGCCGTCGCCGTTGGAGTCCTGGAAGGTCTCGACGTCGAGGCAGTAGACGACGGCGTTCCTCCACCAGAGGTCGCTCGTCGCCGCGGATGCCGCGCGCGTGCCGGCGAGCGGCAGGCCGGGCTGCGTGGGCGAATCAGCGATAGCGGTACACGATCCGTCCGCGCGAGAGGTCGTAGGGCGAGAGCTCCACCTTCACCCGGTCGCCGGGGAAGATCTTGATACGGAAGCGGCGCATTTTGCCGGCCGTGTAACCGAGCACCTCGTGGCCGGAGTCGAGGTTGATCTTGAACATGCCGTTGGGAAAGGCCTCCGCCACCTCGCCCTCCATCTCGAGCTTCTCTTCCTTTGTGGCTATGGATTCACCTCCTTCCCTGCGCCCGAAAGAATAACCCGGGGTAGGCAGAGAATCATGCGCGCGCTCCCGCTCCTCGTCGTCCTCGTGCTCGTGCTCGCGGGCTGCAGCCTGACCTCGATCGGCAGCGGCGAGGAGGAATCCGAGTCGGCTCCCGCCGAGCCCGCCCCGGATCCGCCCGAGCCCACGTTCCCGCGCGCGTCCGGCATCTCGGTGCCGGAGGGGTTTCGGGCGGAGATCTACGCCCGCGGCCTGACGCAGCCGACCGCGCTCGCGTGGGGTCCGGACGGGCGGCTGTACGCGGCCCAGAACGACGGCCGGGTCGTCCGGGTGCGCCCGAACGACCGCCGTCCCCGAACGTATGCAGACGGCTTCGAGGTCCCGCTCGGGCTCACGTGGTTCCGGGGCTCGCTCTACGTCTCCGACCAAGGCACGCTCTACCGGGACGGGAAGGCGATCGTCACGGGTCTCCCGTACGGGCTCCACCAGCAGGACAACGTCGTCGCGGGGCCGGACGGCCGCCTCTACCTCGGCTCGGGCTCGACCTGCAACGCCTGCGTGGAAGAGGATCCGCGGAGCGCGACGATCCTCTCCGTGGAGCCCGACGGTTCCGACCTGCGCGTCGTCGCCACCGGGCTCCGCAATCCGTACGGGCTTCTCTGGCACGAGGGGACGCTGTACGCATCCGTGAACGGCCGCGACGACCTGGGCGAGTGGAACCCGGCGGAGATGGTCGTGGAGGTCGAGGACGGCGCCGACTACGGCTGGCCGGGCTGCTGGCCGGACTGGGCGACGAGGCAGCTCGCGGGCGAGTGCGAGGGCGTCGCCGAGCCGCTCGCCTACCTGGAGCCGCATTCCTCGGCCGACGGCCTCGCCTTCTGGCGAGGCGCGCTCTACGTGGCGGAGTGGGGGGAGTACAACGACGATCTGCACGGCCGCCGGGTCGTCCGCGTGGATCCCGAGACAGGGCGCGTGAGGCGGTTCGCGGACGGCTTCCCGCACCCGCTCGCGCTCGCCGTCGACCCGTGGGACGCTCTCCTCGTGGCAGACTGGGAGACCGGGGTCGTCTACCGGATCCGGCCGACCGGCTGACATCAGATGCCGATACTAGGATGGCCTTCCCGGTGTCGTCCGCGCCCTTCGTCCACCTCCACGTCCACTCCGAGTACTCGATCCTCGACGGAGCTTGCCGGATCCCGGAGCTGGCCGCGCGCGCGGCCGAGCTGGAGATGCCGGCCGTCGCCCTGACGGACCACGGCTCGCTGGCCGGCGCGGTCGAGCTCTATCGGGAGGCCGAAAAGCACGGCGTCAAGCCGATCGTCGGCTGCGAGGTCTACGTCTCGGACGACCGCCGTGCGCAGCGCAAGGGCTACGCGCACCTCACGCTCCTCGCCGAGACGAACGAGGGCTACGCGAACCTGATCAAGCTCGCCTCCGCCGGCTACCTCGAGGGCTACTACTACAAGCCGCGGGTCGACTGGGAGCTCCTCGGCTCCCACTCGCGCGGGCTGATAGCGCTCTCCGGGTGCCTCTCGGGTCGGGTCTGCAAGGCGCTCGAGAACGGTCAGACGGCCGAGGCCGAGCGCGAGATCGCACAGCTTCGTGACATCTTCGGGCCGACTTCGACGTATCTCGAGATCCAGGACGCCGGGCTTGCTATCCAGAAGAAGATCAATGCCGAGCTCGCCACCCTCTCCAAGGCCACCGGCCTCCCCCTCGTCGCCACCGGCGACGTCCACTACCTCCGCCACGAGGACGCGCGCGCGCACGAGGCGCTCCTTTGCATCCAGTCGGGCGACACGCTCGCCAACCCCAACCACTGGAGGTTCGACACCGACCAGTTCTACTTCAAGACACCAGCTGAGATAGCGCAGGACTTCGCCGACTACCCGGAGGCCCTCGCGCGCACGCTCGAGATCGCGGAGCGCTGCTCCGTCTCGATGGAGCTCGGCGTCATCCGCCTACCGCACTACCCGACGCCGGACGGGCGGGACGCCTTCGACTACCTCGTCGAGCTCTGCGAGAAGGGCCTGCACAAGCGCTACGGCAAGTCCACGCCGGAGCTCCAGGAGCGCCTGAAGTTCGAGCTGAAGACGATCCGGGAGATGGGTTTCGCGGACTACTTCCTCATCGTCTGGGACTTCATCCACTTCGCCAAGACGCACGGGATCGGGGTGGGGCCCGGGCGCGGGTCCGCGGCAGGATCGCTCGTGGCCTACTGCCTGGAGATCACGGACATCGACCCGATGGAGTACGACCTCCTCTTCGAACGCTTCCTCAACCCGGGCCGGAAGTCGATGCCGGACATCGACATCGACTTCTCCGTGCACGGGCGCGACCGGGTGATCAACTACGTCGCCGAGAAGTACGGGCGCGACCGCGTCGCCCAGATCATCACCTTCGGGACGATGATGGCGCGCGCCGCTGTGCGGGACGCCGGGCGCGTGCTCGACATCCCCTACGGGACGGTGGACAAGGTCGCCAAGCTCATCCCGGAAGGGCCGAAGATCTACCTGGACGACTGCCTGAAGCCGAGCGCCGAGCTCAAGGGCGCCTACGACGCGGACGAGATCGTGCGCCAGATCGTCGACCTGGCGAAGCCGCTCGAAGGGCTCGTGCGCCAGGACTCGATCCACGCGGCCGGGGTCGTGATCGGCGACCGCCCGCTCACTGAGTACCTGCCGCTCCAGCAGAAGGGCGCCGACCAGGAGGTCGTGACGCAGTTCCCAATGGGCGACGTCGAGGCGCTGGGGCTCCTGAAGATGGACTTCCTCGGCCTGCGGAACCTCGACGTCATCGACAAGGCGGTCGAGCTGGTCGGCGGCGTCGACCTCGCGAAGATCCCGCTCGACGACCGGAAGACGTACGAGATGCTCGCGCGCGGGGAGTCGACGGGCGTCTTCCAGTTCGAGTCCTCAGGCATGCGGGAGGCCCTGCGCCAAGTACGGCCGACGGAGTTCGAGGACCTGATCGCGCTCGTGGCCCTGTACCGGCCGGGCCCGATGGCCTACATCCCCGTGTACGGCAAGCGCAAGGCGGGCCAGGAGGGGGTCAAGTTCCTGGACGAGCGGCTGAGGCCGATCACGGAGCCGACCCTGGGCCTGTGCATCTATCAGGAGCAGTACATGGAGATCGCCAAGCAGCTCGCCGGCTTCACCCCGGCCGAGGCCGACGATCTCAGGAAGGCGATCGGCAAGAAGATCCATGCGCTCATGGCGTCCCTCAAGGACAAGTTCCTGGAGGGCTGCGCGGCGAACGGGGTCACGCCGGGCGTGGCCAAGCAGCTCTGGGACGACATGGAGAAGGCGCAGGACTACTCCTTCAACAAGTCCCACGCCGCGTGCTATGCGCTCATCGCCTACCGGACGGCGTACCTGAAGGCGAACTGGCCGGCCGAGTACATGGCCGCGCTCATCTCCTCCGTCATGAACACGAAGGACAAGGTGCCCTTCTACGTGGCCGCGTGCGACGACATCGGCATCGAGGTGGAGCCGCCCGACGTCAACGTCTCGGTGGAGGACTTCCGCGTCGTCGAGGGGAAGATCAGCTTCGGGCTGAACGCCGTGAAGAACGTGGGGGAGGGGGCCGTTCGCTCGATCCTCGCCGCGCGCGCGGAGGGCGGCCCGTTCACCTCGATCTGGGACTTCGTCGAGCGCGTCGATCCGCAGGTCGTGAACAAGCGGGCGCTCGAGAGCCTCGTCAAGTGCGGCGCCCTCGATTCGACGGGCGACCCGCGGAAGGGGATGCTCGAGCTGCTCGAGCAGGCCCTCGCGTGGGGAGGCCGCCAGCACGCCGACCGGCTGGCCGGTCAGGGATCCATCTTCGATCTCGGCGGGGAGGAGGGCGGCCCCAGACCCAAGGAGCACCCGCCGATGCCGGCGGGCGAGTTCGAGAAGAAGGAGCTGCTCGCCCTGGAGAAGGAGAGCCTCGGCCTGTACGTGTCCGAGCATCCGCTGCAGAGCGTCAAGGACGCCCTGCGCAAGAAGACGGACGCGCGCATCGTGGACGTCGAGCGGCGCCGCGACGGAGAGGTCGTGACGGTCGGCGGGATCGTGGGCGCGCTCAAGGCGCTGACGACCAAGAAGGGCGATCCGATGGTCTTCCTCCGCCTCGACGACCTGTCCGGCTCGATCGAGACCGTCGTCTTCAACTCGGTCTACGCGGCCGCGCGCGAGCTGCTCGAGCCCGACCGCGTGCTCGTCGTCAAGGGCCGGATCGACCACAAGGAGGGCGAGACGAAGCTGATCGCGCTCGAGGTGGCGCCCTTCGAGGCGACGCCGGACAAGGCGGAGGTACGCCTCAGGCTCGATGCGCGCAAGGCGCCTGCGGGGACGATCCGCGAGCTCGCCGACGTCGTCCGGAGCTTCCCCGGCGAGGCCCAGGTCGTGCTCGACCTGGAGACGTCCGTCGGCCCCCAGCGTTACGTTTTCGGCCCGGAGTTCCGCGTGCGGCCGGAGGCGGACTTCTTCGCCGAAGTGAAAGCGCTCCTCGGCGAGGCGGCGATCCGCTAGCAGGCCGTTCTCGCCTCGCGGCGGAACCACGTCCCGCTCTAGGCCGAGCGGGAAGCGAGGTCTTCTGGCCTCGGTGTCCGCATGGGCTCAGGCTCGACGGCGAGAACCGCGAGTCTCGCCCGGATGGCCGCGCGCAAGCGCTTGCGCTTCCGCGAAAGTCGCGGCGGCCGGGCGTCGAGCTCGCCCGCGAGCAGCGCGCCGAGGACGGCGTAGGGATGCATCGAGGTTGCGCCGCGATTTCCCATGCTCCCAGGACGCGCGAGGGCTCGGCCCTCTTCCCCGCTCTTAAGTCCAGGTTAAGGACTCGGATCACCCGGCAGGGGGACAACCAGGCGTGCGTTTAAACCGAAGCACAGAGGTACATCAGCGGAAGGAATCAATGCCTGCTGTCGAACTCGAACTCGAATACGACGCCGAAGCGGAGCTCGTCAAGGGCTGGCGGATGGAAGAGCTCGAGCGCGCGGGGTACTCGCGCGCCGCGGCGGAGCAGCTCGCCGAGCTGAGCTACGTCGATCTCCATCTCGCCACCGACCTCCTCCGTCGCGGCTGCCCCGTCGAGACGGCGCTGCGCATCCTCGTCTAGCGGCCGTCCGCCCGAGCCACGCTAGGCTCTCGACGTGGTCGCGCTCCTCGCCTCGATCCCGAGCCCCTCGAGCGGCGAGCTCGAGATCGGGCCCGTCGCAGTGCACGCGTACGGGGTCATGCTCCTGCTCGGCATCGTCGCCGCCACGTGGCTCACCGGCGTCCGCTGGGTGCGTCGCGGCGGGGACTGGGACCTCGTCTACCGGGTCGCGATGTGGGGCGTGCTGGGCGGCGTCGTCGGAGCGCGCCTCTACCACGTGATCACGAGCTGGAGCACGGTCGACGAGGAGTGGTGGGAGCCTTTCGCGGTCTGGGAAGGCGGACTCGGCATCTGGGGCGGAATCGCGGGCGGCGTCCTCGCGGGCGCGATCGTGGTGCGGCGGGCGGGGGAGAGCGTCTTCCGCTTCATGGACGCGGTCGCTCCAGGCCTTCTCCTCGCCCAGGCGATCGGCCGTTTCGGCAACTACTTCAACCAGGAGCTGTTCGGCGAGCCGACCGATCTGCCCTGGGCGCTCGAGATCGACCCCGCCAACAGACCGGAGGGGTTCGAGCAGTTCGCCACCTTCCATCCGACCTTCCTCTACGAGTCTCTCTGGAACCTGCTGGGCGTCGGCGTCCTGCTCCTCGTCGACCGGCGCCTCCGGATCAAGGCGCCCGGCCTCTTCGCCCTCTACGTCGCCTGGTACACATTCGGGCGCTTCTGGGAGGAGCTCCTGCGCATCGACCCGTCGCACGAGTACCTCGGCCTGCGCCTGAACGCATACGTGGCCATCGCCGTCTTCCTCGCCGCGATCGCGGCGTTCGTCTGGTCGCAGCGCCGCCTGGAGCGTCCGTCCCGCCCGCGGCCACAAGCTCCTCCGGAGCCGGGGCGCAAGATGTCCATTCCGAAGGGGCGCATCCGGCACGGGCGTTAGCATCGCCGGCGAGATGGCAGTCGCCGTGCGTGAGCTTCCACTCGACCTGGACGCCTTCGAGGGCCCCTTCGACCTGCTGCTGACGCTCGTCCTCCGGGAGGAGCTCGAGCTCGCCGACGTGGACGTCGCCGAGATCATTCTCGCCTTCCTCGAGCGGCTCGAGGAGCGCGGTGCGCTCGACCTCGAGGGGTGCGGCGAGTTCCTCGTTCTCGTCGCCGCCCTGCTCGAGCTGAAGGCGCGCGGCCTGTTCCCAGGGGAGGAGCTCGACTTCGAGGATCTCGACTCCGAGGAGGCGGCGAGCGAGCTGGCCGAGCGCCTGGCCGCCTACCGGCGCTTTCGCGCTGCGGCGGGGTGGCTGGAGGAGCGGCTCGAGTCCGAGTCCGAGCGCTTCTTCCGCACGGGCCCGGCACCCCTCGCGCCGGCGCCCGCACGGGCGCTCGCGCCGCAGGATCCGCAAGCTTTGGTCGTGGCGCTGCGCGCGCTCGCGGCGGAGCCGCCCGAGCCCTCGCTCGGCCACCTCGTTCTCTCCTATCCGCCGGTCTCGCGCTTCCTGGAGCGCTTTCGCGCGCTCCTCCGGACCCGCGGCGGCTTCTCCTTCGACCGCGAGGTCGACCGCCTCACGCGCCCCGAGCAGATCGTCGCCTTCCTCGCACTCCTCGAGCTTCGCAAGCGCGGCGAGCTCGCTCTGGGCCAGGCGGGACCCCTCGAGCCCATCACGGTATGGAGCGCAATCTCCGCCTCGTAGAGAACCCGGTCGACCGGCTCGCGCGGACGGTCGAGGCGCTGCTCGTGATCGCGGCGAAGCCGCTCTCGGTCGATGAGCTCGCCGCCGCCACCCAGGACGAGCCCGACCGCGTGGAGACCGCAATCGGGCTCCTGGGCTCCCGCTACCGCGAGGGCCGGAGCGGCATCGTCCTCGAGCGCGTGGCGGGCGGCTACGCCTTCCGCGCCGCCCGGGAGGCGGCCGACGCCTGCGCCCGCCTCGTGGAGCGGCCCGTGCAGCGGAACCTCTCTCAGGCCGCGCTCGAGACGCTCGCCGTCGTCGCCTACCTCGGGCCGGTGAGCCGTCCGGAGATCGCGCGCATCCGCGGCGTGGCCGCCGACTCCGCCGTCGCTGGGCTCGTGGAGCGCGGCCTCGTGGCCGAAGCTGGGCGGGACGGGGAGGGAGGCGCCGTCCGCTACGAGACGACGCCGCTCTTCGAGCGCGTCTTCGGGCTCGCGGACCGCGCCGAGCTGCCCGAGCTCGAGGAGCTCGCGGGAGACGCGGGTGACCTTCGCGCGCGCCTGGAAGACGTCGCGGCCCGCCGCGGCGCCTAGGAGGGTCTGGCGACCCGGTTGGCGAAACGCGCGAGGCGCCCTGAGTCGGCTGCCCGTCGAATCGAGATAGCCGCGATCACCGTGACCAGGGCGCCGACCGGATGACCGCTCAGCAGCAGCCAGACGACGATTGCCATCACGGCGAGTGCGAACACACCACGAAGGGCCAACACCTCAGGGAGCATAGGACGCGACAGGCAGCACGTGGAAGGGCGCTCGCGCACGCGCGGGACCTTGCCCTCAGGCTAGTCCGGCTTCCCGTTCGCGGCCGCCCGCGTGGCGAGGCTCGCGGCCCTCGGGACGACGATCTCGTCGATGAGCCCGTAATCGACGGCGTCGGCGGGGGTCATGAACCGATCGCGGTCGATGTCCTGCATCACCTGCTCCACCGGTCTGCCCGAGTGGAGGGCGATGACCTCGGCCATCCGCTGCCTGGTCGCCAGCACCTCCTGAGCGTGGATCTCGATGTCCGTCGGCGTCCCGCGAAAGCCGGCCGACCCCTGGTGGATCATGATCTTCGCGTTCGGAAGGGCCGAGCGCTTGCCGACGGCCCCGCCGCAGAGAATCATGGCCGCAGCCGACATCCCCATCCCGATGCAGATCGTGCGGACGTCGGGCTTGACGTACTGCATCGTGTCGTAGATGGCCATGCCCGCGTAGGCGGAGCCGCCCGGCGAGTTGATGTAGAGGCTGATCTCCCGGTCGGGATCCTCCGCCTCGAGGAAGACGAGTTGCGCGGTGATCACGTTCGCGACTGCGTCGTCGACCTCGGTGCCGAGGAAGACGATGCGCTCGCGGAGGAGGCGCGAGTACACGTCGAACGAGCGCTCGTATCTCCCGTCCGACTCGACGACCATGGGGACGAGGTGGCTCATGATCCGTCCTCCTTGTTAGAGTGCAACCAGTTAGTTGCGTATCCTATACGCAACCGACGGGTTGCGTGAAAGGAGGAACCTTGGAGGTCACACGCGAGCTCGTCCTGCCGGCCCCGCCCGCGGAGGTCTGGGAGGCGCTCACCGACCCCGACCACCTGGAGGAGTGGTTCGCCAACGACGTCGAGCTCGACCCGGAGCCGGGCGGTGAAGGCCTGTTCCGGTGGGACGACGGCGAGATCCGCCGGGCGCGCGTCGAGGAGGTCGAGGTGGGGCGGCGCTTCTTGTTCCGCTGGAGCGACGTGGAGTCGCCGGCGGAGGAGACCCACGTCGCCTTCACGCTCGAGGAGGTGCCCGAGGGGACGCGGGTCACGGTGACCGAGTCCTCGCCAGGGCTGCGGGCGTGCGCGCGCGAGTGGAGCTCCGCCCTCGAGCTGCGCGCACTCCTCGCGGGAGCCCCCGCGCTCGTCTAGACCGATGCCGGACAGCCCCGAAGGGCCGGTGTTCTCGGCCCTCGCCGACCAGAACCGACGTTTCCTGCTCGAGGCGCTTGCAGACCGGGAGACCGCGACGGCGACCGAGCTCGCCGCGGAGCTCCCCGTGACCCGTCAGGCGGTGGCGAAGCACCTGACCGCGCTCAGCACGGCCGGGCTCGTGACGGCCCGCCGCCAGGGCCGCGAGACCCTCTACCGGTTGACGCCGGGGCCGCTCACGGACGCGATGGCCTGGATGGAGCGCGTGGGCGCGGAGTGGGACGCGCGGCTCTCGGCGTTCCGCGAGCACATGGGAAGGGAGGCTCGCTAGGAGCCCCGGACGATGTTCTCCGCCTCCTCGCGGGTGAAGGCGCGGAGCGTCTCGGTCGTCACCTGCCCGTGCTTGGCGACCTCGATGAGGATCTGGTAGGCCGTCTCGTCGTTGGGCGCCTCGAAGACCTCGACCACGTCGTAGCGGCCGAGGGTGACGTAGGCATCGAGCAGCGTGCCGCCGCGGTTCTCGATCGCCCGCTCCGCCTCCTCGACGCGGTCGCGCCAGGCGGGGATCCCGCCCAGCCCGGCCGAGGTCCATTTCATCAGCGTGATGTAGACGGGCACGGCGGAATCATGACGCCTCGCGGCCGCAACGGCCATGTTCGGGGCCAGGCCCCGGGCATGTCCGGGGGAGACGCGTCCGATCCGATAATGGGTGCGTGCGCCTGAACGCCTTCCTCGCGCGGGCCGGGGTCGCCTCCCGGCGCGGCGCCGACGAGCTCATCCGCGCCGGCCGCGTGCGCGTGAACGGCGACATCGCCGGGCTCGCCACGTATGTCGGCGAGCGTGACCGGGTGGAGGTCGACGGGAGCCCGGTCGCGCCGCAGCCGCTTGCCTACGTGCTCCTGCACAAGCCGGCCGGCGTCGTGACGACGGCGCGCGACCCGCACGGCCGGCCTACCGTGGTGGGGCTCGTGAAGCTCGATCGACGCGTCGTTCCCGTCGGGCGGCTCGACGCGGACACGACCGGCGCTCTCCTCCTCACGAACGACGGCGCGCTGGCGCATCGCCTCATGCACCCCCGCTACGGCGTGGAGAAGGCCTACCAGGTCGAAGTCGATGGAGAGCCTTCTGCCGAAGCCCTCCAGCGGCTGCGCACCGGGATCGAGCTCGACGACGGCCCCACGGCGCCCGCGGAGGCGCGGAGCCTCGGCCCCGGGCGCCTCGAGCTCACGCTGCACGAGGGGAGGAAGCACCAGGTGAAGCGGATGTGCGCCGCCGTCGGTCATCCCGTCACGCGCCTCCACCGGCGTGCCTACGCCGGCCTCACGCTCGAGGGCCTCGCGCCCGGCGAGTGGCGGGAGCTCACCCCCGCGGAGATCCAGGCCCTACGTTCTCCAGGGGCTCCATAGCCGATCCGGCATTGCCGTGGGGACGATGTCCTCGACGACGACCAGACCGGTGAGCCGGTCCCACAGCGTTCGCCCCTCCCCGTCCACGAGCATCCAGAGCTGCCCGAGGAGCCCCGCCCCCGCGACCACGACGGCCGCCTCCCCGACGGCCCGTTCGAAGGACGAGAACTCCCCGAGCGGCGGTCTCCCCTGCAGGTACGAGTACGCGTTGACGACGGCGACGCCGAGCAGGAGCGCGAGGAGCGCCCTTACGAGCGAGCGGACGAATCCCGGCTCGCGCCCCTCGTCGTGGGCGCGCACGTGGATGTCCAGGGCCCTCATCCCCATCGTGTGGCCGCTCTTCAGGAGGAAGGTGAAGTATGCGACGACGGCGCTCACCGCGACCACGTGTCCGAGCACCGTGAGAGCCCGGCCGCCGGGCCCGCCGACGAGCTCGCCGATCGCGTCCAGCGCGCCCGCCGGGATGAGGAGCAGCAGGTACGCGACTCCTGCGAGGCCCCAGTCGAGCGCCGAGGCCAGCCCACGGCGCCACAGCGGGGCGGCCGAGGCCGTGTACTCGCCCCCTGGATGGACGTACTTA
Source organism: Gaiellaceae bacterium (assembly GCA_035640195.1). Classification (GTDB taxonomy): domain Bacteria; phylum Actinomycetota; class Thermoleophilia; order Gaiellales; family Gaiellaceae; genus DASQWP01. The sequence goes on from DASQWP010000226.1 coordinate 22,785, forward strand.
CGGGGCGACGAAGCCAACACGTTCATGGACGAGCGCAAGCGTCTCGGCCGCGATCGCATGCGCCTTCTCGGCGCCCTGCGCCAGGATGGCGGCGAGCCTGCCGGGGCTGCCACGAAGCTCGCCGTAGCGGAGGCGGATTGGATCGAAGAGCTGAACGACCGCCTCGGCGACGTCCTCCTTGAACGCCCCGTAACCCGCTCCGTCGTAGCGGGCCTCGATCGCCTCCGGGGCCTTCCCGGTGGCCACCGCCATGATCTCGATCAGGTTCGTGATCCCGGGCTTCTCCTCGGCGCGCACGACGTCTCGTCCCGAGTCCGTCACGGCCGACCGAAGCTTTCGCCGGATGGTGTCGGGCGGGTCGAGCACCTTGACCGTGCCGAGCTCCGTCCCGAGCGAGGTCGACATGCGGGTCTCGGGGCTCTGGAGGTCCATGATCTTCGCGCCCACCTCGCCGTACGTTCCCTCGGGGACCGTGAAGGTCTCGCCGAAGCGCTGGTTGAAGCGCTGCGCGACGTCGCGCGCGAGCTCCAGGTGCTGCCGCTGGTCCTCGCCCACCGGCACCCGGTCGGCCTGGTAGAGCAGGATGTCCGCCGCCTGGAGCACCGGGTACGTCATGAGCCCGACCGAGAAGCTCGTCTGGACGGCCGACTTCTCGCGGAACTGCGGCATCCGGCGCAGCTCTCCGTGCGGCGTCATGCACTCGAGCACCCACGCGAGCCGCGGATGCTCGGGGACGTGGCTCTGGACGAAGAGCGTGCAGACGTCCGGGTCGAGCCCGGAGGCGATGAGCAGGGCGGCGAGGTCGAGCGTCGCCTCGCGTAGATCGTCGGGGTCCTGCGGGATCGTGATCGCGTGGAGGTCGACGATCGGGTGGAACGCGTCCACCTCGTGCTGCTCCGCGACCCAGCGCCGAATCGCGCCGACGTAGTTGCCGAGATGCTTCTCGCCCGTGGGCTGAATGCCTGAGAGAACGCGCATTTTGACGCTGATTATCGCAAGTAGACTGGGACGAGGATGGCCTCGAACGGCTCGCCGGAGCTTCTCATCGTCATGGGGGCGCACGCGACGCCCGAGCAGATCGACGACGTCGTGGCGCGTCTCGCCGAGGCGGGAGCGCACGCGCACGTGACCGCCGGCAAGGAGGCGACGGTGATCGGCGCGATCGGCGAGCGTGAGCTCCTCGCCACGCTCCCGCTCGAGGGGTTCCCGGGAGTCGACCAGGTGCTCCCGATCCTGAAGCCGTACAAGCTCGTCTCCCGCGAGATCGCCCCCGATCCGACGGTGATCGACGTGGACGGGCGGCGGATCGGGGACGGCTACTTCGGGCTCGTCGCCGGGCCCTGCACGGTCGAGTACCGGGAGCAGACGCTCGAGACCGCGCGCGCCGTCAAGGAAGCGGGCGCGAGCATGCTCCGCGGCGGCGTGTTCAAGCCGCGGACGTCGCCGTACACGTTCCAGGGGCTCGGCGTCGAGGGCCTTCGCATCCTCGAAGAGGCCCGCGACGAAACGGGTCTGCCGATCGTGACGGAGCTCATGGACCCGCGTCACGTCGAGGCCGTCGTCGAGACCGCGGACGTGATCCAGATCGGTGCCCGCAACATGCAGAACTTCATCCTCCTCTCCGAGGTGGGCAAGGCCGGGAAGCCGGTGCTCCTCAAGCGCGGTCCCTCTGCATCCGTGGAGGAGCTCCTCATGGCGGCCGAGTACGTCGTCAAGGAAGGCAACGCGCGGGTGATCCTGTGCGAGCGCGGAATCCGCACCTTCGAGCGATCGACGCGCTACACGCTCGACATCGGCGCGATCCCGGTGCTGAAGCAGGAGACCCACCTGCCGGTGATCGTCGACCCCTCCCACGCGGCCGGGCGGCGCGACCTCGTGCCGGCGCTCGCTCGCGCCGCGGTGGCCGCAGGCGCCGACGGCATCATCGTCGAGGCGCACCCCGCGCCCGAGGAGGCGCTCTGCGACGGCCCTCAGCTAATCCCGACGGCGGAGTTCGGCGCCTTCGTGGACGAGCTCCGCGCCTTCGTGACGCTGATGGGCAAAGAGATTGGCTGATTGGCCGTTGATCGACTCGCCATCGTCGGAACCGGGCTGATCGGGGCGTCGGTCGGGCTCGCGGCGAAGCGCGCCGGAGTGGCGTCCGTGGTCGGGTTCGACGCCGACCGGGACTCGGCGTCCGTCGCGCGCGAGCGCGGCGCCGTCGACGAGGAGGCC